>JADLHG010000083.1 GCA_020848905.1 Deltaproteobacteria bacterium | reverse complement strand
TCGGCGCGTGCGGCCGGGCGGCCGTGCCGCAGACGTCCGAGACGGCGGTGGTGGCCCCCGACCCACCCTGGTCGAGCCCCGCCTGTTACGGCAAGGTTGGTCGCTTCGACCCCGAGCCTTCGCCGGGGCCATTGCCGCGGACGTTCTCCTTGAAGGAGGCTGTGCTGCCGTACGTTGGAGGCATCGTAGGCTACGGCGACCGGGGCGATGCGATCACCCATCTGCGCGCGCGGGTCGTAAACATCCGACCCTACCCTCGTGGGCCCCGGCGGCTGCTCCTCGGGGACGTCGTCCTTCGCGAGCCTTTTCGTGCGGAATCCGAGGTGGTGGGAGTCCTGGTGGAGCACGCGCCCTCTGAGCTCGCCGACCCGAGCGGGCAGACCGTCGTGCTGACCCGGTCCATCAAAGCCCCCGACCCGGCGGTGCCCGACGCGCCGGACTCGCAAGGCCTGGCCCTGCGCAACCAGGACGAGCAACTCCTCGCCGCCAAGATGCACGGCGCGCTCAACGAGTACGGTCGTGCCGCCGTGCCCGAGCTCACGATCACGGCCCTGGACGTGACCGGTCCTCGTGAACAGACGGAATGCCGACACCAAGGCTACGGCTCCGACACCTTCGAGCCGGTTCGCCTGCGGATCGCGAGCGCCAACGACCACGTCGACCTCGCGCAGATGGAGGGCGGGATCCTGAAGATCGGCTGCGTCGAGTACGCGGTGCAGGTCGGATACGCGCTACGCCGCGTGACCAAGCATTGCTTCGACCGCACCGATCTCATCATGGTCCACGTCACCCGCTTGGCCATGCTCACCAAGGCCGAGAACTGACCGCAGCCTCCCTGCGACCGCACGCCCGCCCCGTACCGTGCGGATGCCGGCCAGCCCGGATGAGGTAACTGCCCGCATGGGTCGTCCCGTCGAGGCCGGTAAGCACGTAGGCTTCTGGAGCGAGCGGAGGGACGCGATTTGGCGCATTCTGGTGCGCAACCTGCATGAATCGACTCCATGAGCTGGTTCCGCGTCCGGCGACCCCGCACCGGGGTTGTTTTCGTCCGGCTACCACGCACCGGGGTTGTTTTTGCGGTCGCGCTGCTCGGCGCGTGCGGCCGGGCGGCCGTGCCGCAAACCTCGGAGACGTCAGTGGTGGTCCCCGACCCACCCTGGTCGAGCCCCGCCTGTTACGGCAAGGTTGGTCGCTTCGACCCTGACCCTTCGCCGGGCCCGCTCCCGCGGACGTTCACCTTGAAGGACGCCGTGCTGCCGTACGTGGCGGGCATCGCCGGCTTCGGCGACCGGGGCGATGAGATCACCCACCTGCGCGCTCGGGTCGTAAGCATCCGACCGTACCCCCGTGGGCCCCGGCGGCTCCTGCTCGGCGACGTGGTGCTCCGCGAGCCGTTTCGCGCGGAAGGCGACGTGGTCGGCGGTCTCAACGAACATGAACCCTGGGAGCTCGCCGACCCGAGCGGCCAGACCGTCGTGCTGACCCGGTCCACCAAGGCCCCCGACCCGGTGGCGGTGCCCGACGCGCCGGACTCACACGGCCTGGCCCTGCGCAACACAGACGAGCAGCTCCTCACCGCCGTGCTCCATGGCACGCTGAAGGAGTACGGACGCGCCGCCGTTCCGGAGCTCACGGTCACGGCCCTGGACGTGACCGGTCCCCGAGAACAGAAGGAATGCCGGCAACAACGCGACCGGTTCGACACCTTCGAGCCGGTTCGCCTGCGCATCGCGAGCGCCAACGACCACGTCGACCTCGCGCAGATGCAGGGCGGGATATTGAAGATCGGCTGCGTCGAGTACGCCGTGCAGCTCGGGTACGCGCTACGCCGCGTGACCAAGCATTGCTTCGACCGCACCGATCTCATCATGGTGCACGTCACCCGCCTGGCCATGCTCACCAAGGCCGAGGATTGACGTCATGCCGCTCGGCGCCCCGCAGACTGCGGCGGATGGCGTGAAGCGGCCGTCAACCGCGTGGGCGCTGGAGGCTCGAAGGTGTCAACTCCGTCACCGCCTCGCCGCGGTCACAGCCTCGCGGGGGTGGTGGTGTGCAGGAGGGATCGGCGCGAAGGGGAACCGACCGGCGCGCTCGGCTCAGAGCTCGCCAGGTACTAGTTGTTCGTGACCGTGATGGTCGTGGTCTTCGTGTAGAGCTCGGTCTCGGAGGTCGCCGAGGGGCAGAGGCCGCTCGTGTCGGAGACGCTCGCGCTCACCGGGACCGCCGTGCAGAAGACGTTGTCCGCCGGGTCGATGGTGCAGCTCGTGCCCGGCGCGCACCCGCCGCCCGACCAGACGACGGCGTAGCTACCGTTGCCGCCCGACGGGTACGCCACGTAGGTGGCGGCGTCGCTCGAGAGGCTCGTGTCGCAGGTCAGCGGCGCCGCGGAGGGCTTGAGGTTGATCGCCAGCGGCGCGAGGGGCCGGACCTTGGCCTTGCCCCCCGCCGTGCACGCGACGTCGGTGCGCGGATCGGTGACGGTGACGAGCGCCTCGTACTCGGTGCCCGGCGACCCCACGTTCACCGCGCCGCTCTTCGTGGTCGACGAGGTCGGCAGCGTGTCCCCCGGGAAGCTCCAGGCGTAGGTCACGCCGGCCGGGTTGCTGCCGCCGGTGACGACGGCGTCGTAGGTGTACGAGCTCGCGCAGGTCGCCGCCAGCACGGGCTGGACCACGAGCTCGGGGTACGCATTGGCCTCGGCAGTGGTGATGGTGTCCGAGCAGTTCGAGCCCGGGTCCTTGACCGTGACCGTCCCCTTGAACGTGCCGCTCGCCGCGGGCGCGAAGCTGCCGCTGCAGTTTGCGGAGCTGCCCACAGTGGCTCCGTTGCCGTCGGTGAAGGACCAGGTGCAGATCGCGTTGCTCAGCGGCGCGCCGTCGATGCCGGTGGCCGTCGCGCTGAAGCCGACGCTCAGCCCGCAGCTCGGGGTCAACGCGGCCTTCGCGCTCACGCTGCCGAAGCTGAACTCCTCGGGCCCGAAGAAGTCTTTCAGGTCGGGAGAGGTCCCGCCGGAGCCCGAGGAGCGCGTGATCACCGTGCCGAAAAACTTCGCCCCGCAGATCGAACCACCGGTGAAGATCGACGTCTTGAGCGCCGCCTCGGCGAACAGCTCGGGGGTGAGGTCTCCGTTCGGGGCCAGAGCCTGCTTGGCGACGCCCGCGCTCCCCCACGTGCCGGGAGGCGTGTTCGTGCGGTTCACCGCCACCGCCGCGATGGCCGAGCTCTCCTCCTTCCAGAGCGAGGTGTCGGTGAAGTCGATGGCCGCGATGGCATCAAGCGTGGCGGCCTTCTGCGCCACGAAGACCCGCAGCAAGGGGCTCGCGCTCGGCTGGAAGTGCCCAGCGAGGAGCACGTCGTTCGGGCCGATCTCGTATTGAAGGAGCGACTCGCCCTCCTTGCACGGCGCGACGGGCCCCTGCATCGAAGGGGCCTTCTTGGTCATGAGCCAGTAGTAGCCCGCGTCGCCGTTGTTGTTCGCGCGTTGCACGGCGAAGTAGGCGTAGTCCTGGTTGTTGGCCAGACCAACGTAGGTCAGGTCCATCTTGCTCAGCACCTTCGAGCTGCCGACGCAGCCGATGGAGCGCGGGAACGAGGAGGTGTCGGGGTCCGAGACGTCGAGGAAACGATGCCCCGCGGTGTTGACGTTGGTCCAGTCAGTCCAGGTCGGCGTGGTGGCCGGGTTGACGGGCTGCGGCTTCTGGTTCGTGCCGTTGAGGATCAGGTTCGCGTCCCCGCCGGCGGTCGTCTCGTCAATCTCGAGATAGTCGTTGAGGAAGGTACTCACCAGGCTCGACGCCTTGCTTCCCACGATGGGAGCGGGTCGCTCCACCTGCTCCTGCGCGCCGCAGCCTGCCAGCAGCGCCACCCACACCGCGCACGTTCTCACACGCATGATTCACTCCTCCTTCCCCCTCGGCCCGATGAAATGCCCGCGACCCACCATGGGCGCGCATGTAGCACTCGTCGTTGTTTGGCCCACCTAAGCGCCCTCCGGTGCGTCGTGTCAATGGATTTGACCGTGGTCAATTTTTATCTGAAGTTGTCGTGGCGTATGGCGTGCCGGCGGAGCGCCGAGCGATTCGGTCATCGATTGTTGGGCGAGAAATGCAGCAGGGCCGGCGCGCGCCCCGCCGTCCGTGACCCGACCGCGCGACGTGACGGGCCCTCCGCCGCTCACGCAGCGGCTTGGGGGCTTATTCCGCGGCGGGCCCTGGGCGCACTACCTGAGCAGGCTGCTTCCGGTGAGCGCATCCTCGAGCGGCTGGCGCAAGGATCGGTCGAGCTCTCCGGCGAATTCCGGCGTGACCACTCCCGCCTGCTCGAGAGAGATCGCGTCCCGCGCCACGTGACTCATCCCCACCGTGTACTTCGCAGACCGGTAATCCCCGGGAACGGCGAAGTCGATCTGGGAGTGTTCGATCCACGGGGTGAGCCGCGCCGCCAGCGTCGGCGACTTCAGCTTGAGCACGGAGTAGACCTGGCTCAGGTCCAGGAGCTGTCCGATGAGGAGCCGGGCCTCGACAGGCGTGAGCGCCTCGGTATCTTGCTCGCCACCGGAGTGGACGTTCCACACGTTGACCTTGTAGGTCGACGCCTTCAGCAGCAGCTGGTCTCGGGTGTACTTGGAGTCGGCGCTCATGCGCGTCGTCGAGGATCCGCCCGCGCGCGACCGACCGGTACGACGGCCCGTGAGCTCTCCGAACGTTTCGGCCTCCGCCCCCCAGCTCGCCTCCCCGCTCGCGGTCATGTGGGCCTCGCCGCGCTCGACCTCTTCGTGCCGGATCTGCTTCGAATGGGTCACGTCGTTGACCTGCTCGATCATCCGCAGGGCTGTCTCGAAGAGGGCCTTGCCGCTGAGCCCGCGCAGCTTCTGACGGACGAGCGGACGCTCGGTCACGTACTGCTCGTCCACGTGCGCCATCAGGAGCGCCTCGTTGCGGGCGATCCGCTGCTCGACGACCTGGCACTTGCCGGCCTCGAGCTTGTCCACCGCGTCCACGATCTCCCCCATCTTTCTCGTCAGCTGGCGATAGGCTTCAGCTTTCAACCACGCATTGTTGAAAACGTCGCCGATCACGAAGCCGCCGGTCGCGGCGTGGGGCAAGCTGCCGAGCAGCTCGTTCACTCCTTGGAGCTGCGCGCGGCAGCTCGCGATCGCCTCTCGCGTCCGGCCTGGATTGCTGGACTTCGCAAGGCACTCGGCTTCGGAACCCCACGTCGCCAACGCCTGGATGTTCTCCCGGTAGATGCTCATCCACGGCACGCCGCTTCGGTCGGAGTAGATGAGGCCGCTCGATCCGCTTCCGGCGAGGCGCTGACGGAGCTCCCAGCGCTTGGCGCGGGCGCGGCAGAGCGCCGAATAGTCGGCCTTCACGGCCTCGAGCTGGGCCGCCGGAGATGGCGACCCCGCGTTTCGGGCCTCGGCCGACGAGGGGGCGATAGAGCCGAACGCTCCGAGGAGCAGGAGTAGCGGTACGGGACGGGTATGGGTGCGCATGGCGTAAAGGGCTCCTCGCAGAATACCGGCGAGGAACCCGTGCAAGCGACGGGCCACGCAGGCGAGCCCTCGGAGATCGCGGTCCGAGCAGGTGCATTACCAAGGAATACAGAGCGATGTGGCGGTGGGCCCGTGGCGGTAGCCCCGCCGGGTGGAATCGCCAGGCCCGATGGCTGGCCGGCCCCCCTCGCCGCCGCGCAGGAAGCGCCGCCGAGGTCTCGTTACGGCTTGATCGGCCCGGGGCCCTTGCCCTGCTCGAGGTCCTCGGCCATCGCGGCGCGCAGGTTCGAGGCCACGCCCCAGCGGGCTTGCCGCCAGCGCGTCTGATAGATGAGGAAGGTGCTGAGCGCGTCGGTCAGCCAGCGTGTGGCCGTGGGCTGCCGGGCGGAGATGTCGTCGCGCTCGCCCTTGGCCGAGGCCAGGTCGAAGAGCGTCGGCTCCCCCTTGCCCCCCACCCAGAGCTTGTAGTCCTCGAGGCGGATCGTGTGGGCGAGCTCGTACTGCGTGGCCATGGCGGGGCGCGGGTAGCCGCCCTCCACGCCTTGCGCGAGCGGCATGAGCGACGCTCCCTGCACGTTCTCGGGGAGCGGCACGCCGAGCGCGTCGAAGATGGTGCCCATCGCCGACAGCACGTCCACGCCCTCGCGCACGCGCACGCCGCTGCCGAAGAGCGGCGGGTAGTGGACGATGAAGGGCACGGCCACGAGCGGATTGCGACACGAGTGCCCGTGCCCGATGCGGCCGAAGTCCCAGAGCTCCTCGCCGTGGTCGGCGGTCACGACGACCATCGTGTCCTTGCGGATCCCCTTCGCCTCGAGCGCCTTCAGCACGCGGCCGAGCTGCGCGTCGTTGAACGAGACGGTGCTGTCGTAGACCGCCAGGATGCGCTTCTTGTCGGCCGGGCTGACCTGTTTTCCCCCCGCCATCTTCTCCACGTCCTTGCCCCAGACCGCCTTCTGATAGGGCCCCTTGTAGGGCTCGGGGTGGTACTTGGAGAGCCACGGCTCGCGCGCGCGCCACGAGACGTGCACGTCAATCGTGCCGACGTAGACGAAGAAGCGCTTGCCCCCCTTCTCGCCGATGAACTGGATGGCGTGGTCAGCGAGGTCCTTGCCCGACAGGCCCCCCCCCTGGTGCAGCGTGTTGCGCAGGTAGTCCCAGCCTTCGCCGAAGCCCCAGAACTTGCTGATCCAGCCGTTCGCGACCCAGGCCGCCGTGTAGAGCCCGGCCTTCTTCGCCCCCTCGGGCATGGTGAAGAAGCTCGGCGCCAGCTTGGCCTTCGGATCGATGAAGCGGTGCTGCCGCGGGTAGAGCCCGGTCCAGATCGAGGCGTGGCTCACGCGCGACTCGGTCCCCGCGATGTAGGCGCGCGTGAAGACCGTGCCGGTCTTGCCGAGCTCCTCGATCACCGGCGCCTCGACGCGGGTCTTCGGGTTGTAGACCTTGTAGCGATCGGCGCGCGCGTTGTCGATGAGCCAGAAGAGGACGTTCTTCGGCGGCTTCACGCGGGAGAGCGTCCTCTGCGGGCCGGGCATCACGATCGCCCCGTCGGTGAGCGTCAGCCCCTGGCAGCGCGCGCCGGTGGCGGTGAGCTCGAGGCGCCCCACCTGCTCGGTCATCGGCGCGAGATCGATCACGAGCTCCGCGGGGGCCCCGGGACGCACCGGTTCGAGCCGCGCGGTCGAGGGGCTCTTCCCCTCGGGGATCATGGTCACGACCGGGTCGCACGCGCGGTCCGCCGGCGGCGCCGTGTAGCGCAGCCGGAGCTTGGCCCCCTTGTAAGGGAAGACGTAGTAGGCGAGGCCCCCGTTCGCGGGGAGCGAGAGGCCCCCGGGAGCAGCCGGCTCCATCGGCTCGCTCTCGCCGGGAGGCGTCGAGCCGAGGTGCAGCCACTCCACGGCGGCGGAAGCGCGCGTGCCCCCCATGCGTCCCCCCGCGCCCCAGGTGAAGGTGAGCTTGTTCTCCCCGGCCTTGAGCCCGCCCGCCGGAAGCTGCGCCGTGGCCCGCTGCCAGCCTGCCGTGAGCTTCACCCCCTCGGGGCGGCCCCCGTTCACCGACACACGCAGCACCTGGGCCGCGGGGCTCTTCAGGCTGAGCGTCAGCGTCGAGGCCTTGGCCTGCGCCGCCGTCAGCGGGAAGCTGAGCCAGGTCACGCTCCGGGTCGCGAGCGCCACGCGGCGCCCGTCCTCGCGGCGGTTCGCCTCCCACGGGTTCCACGGGCGCGAGAAATTCAGGTATTTCGCAACGCCCGGGTGGCCGAGGGGGATCGCGAGCCCCCCCTGCCGAACGAGGTGCGCGAGGAGCCGGTTGTCCCCGAGCGAAAAGACCGTGCGCAGCTCGCTCCCCGATGCGGCAGCCACGCGCTCCTCGGGCGGCGAGGTGGGCGCCCCCTTGGGCTCGGCTTTGCCCGGTGCGGCGGCCGGCGCGCCCTTCTGGGGGTTCGGGTCCTTACGGGCCGAGGCCGAGGCGTTGCGGATGCTAAGCGCCGGAGGCGTCGGCTCCGTCGTCGACGACGATCGGTTCGAGCAGCCACTGCCCACGGAAACGAGCAGGGCGAGTGACCAGGTGGCAAGAGGGGTCGAGCAACGGCGGTATACAGGCAACATGGCTCCGAACCTACGAGATGCCGGGCACCTAGGCAAGTTTGGCATCGGCTTGCACGCCCCGCGCGTGAAGGGGGCCCGCCCCGAGCGGTAACTTCTGTCCACAGCGGCACAACGGGGGCTCAGTTTTCCGAGCGGTGCGCGCGCGAACCTCGCGAGATCCGTTGGCCCGCGCGCCGGGCACATGGATTGCTTTGCTAGCTCCGGCCACGCCGCGAGCTCGCCGGGAGAGCTCGACGGTCGGCCTGGGACCTCAACTTTTCTCATCAGAGGGCAGAGGTTGCTGCGTATGTACCGACAGGGAAACGTGCAGTGGGCCGAGGAATGGCCCGACGATGTCTGCTCGAAGGACCCGCGCAGGATGCCTGGAGACGAGCAAAAACCCGGTCCGAAGTCAGCACACCGCGAGAAGACCTTGCCGGGAATCGGCAGTCGGCGGCTCACGCCCCGCTACAAGATGCCCGCCGACGTGCTCGTCGTGCCCATGGCGGCGAGCCTCGAGCCCTTCTGGGCCACCACGGAGGACGTGGGGCACCGGGGGGTCTTCGTCCTCGCGGCGCGTCGCCCCCCCATCGACGCGCTGGTGATGCTGAAGCTCGTGACCCAGAACGGGCCTCCGCTGCGCATCAAGTCCCGCGTGGTTCACGCCGTGGAGGGGGTCGGGTTCGGCTGCCAGTTCCTCGAGGTCACGCCCGAGGTCGCAGCGGCGATCAGCCGCCTGGTCGCGACGGCGAGCGGGGCGTCTTTGCCCACCGTCGTCTCGGAGAACTGAGGACCCCGCCGACGACGCGGGTGTCGCGGCGGACGCTTAGGAAAGCTCCGCCAGGAGCACCAGCAGCTCCTTGAGCTGAAACGGCTGTTCGAGCAGTCGGTGCGTGCGCCCCGCGGTGAAGAGCTGCGCCTCGGGGCTGAGCAATCCCCGCGCGATGGTGATGAAGCCTTCCGCGAGCCGCGGAAACCGGCGGCTGACCTCACCGTGAAACGCGGTGATCCCCATCCCCGGGAGCTCCAGGTCGCAGATCACCACGTCGGGCCCGTCACCGACTCCGAGTCGTTCGAGCGCGACCTCCCACCCGTCCGCCACGACGAGCTCGTGCCGCGCCCCGAGCGTGCGCTGCAGGAGCCCCACCAGCGACGCGTCGTCCTCGACGAGCAACAGGCGCATCGGCCGCAGGGAGAGCACCGTCTGGACCCCCGACGGAGGACGCACCTCCGCGGCCCCGGCTTCGGCCTTCGGCAGGCGCAGCGTGAAGCAGGCCCCCTCGCCGGGCTGGCTGGTGAGCATCAGGTCTCCGCCGTGTCGACGCGCGATGTCCCGCGCGATCGAGAGGCCGAGCCCCGTCCCCTGGCCTACCGGCTTGCTCGTGACGAACGGCTCGAAGAGCCGCGGCCTGACCGCGGGGTCCACTCCCGGGCCGCTGTCCCGGACCCAGGCCTCGACCCAGGTGTCGCGACCCACGAGTCCCACGTCGATCAAGGACTGGTGATACGGCCGCCCCTCGAGCGCCTGCACGGCGTTGATGAGCAGGTTGAGAAAGATCTGCGAGAGCTGCCCCTGGTTCCCTTGGACCTGGGCGAGCGGGTCGAGCGTGGAGCTCACCTGGGCGTGCTGTCGGAGCTGGTTTCGCGCCAGCCGGAGCGCGCTCTGGACCGCCTCGGCCAGCGGGAATCGCCGGCTGCTGCGCTCCCCCACGTGCGCGAAGGAGCGCAGGTCGCGCGCGATCTCGACGATGCGCTCCACCCCTTCAGCGCACTCGGCCACGAGCGCCTGCCCGTCGGCCACGAGCGCCTCGAGTCGTCCGACGCCGGCCCACGCGTCCTCCTCGGGGCGAGCCTCCGACGCTGCCGCGTGACTGACCACCTGCCGCATCACCTCCAGGTGGTTGCCGAGCTGCTCGAGGTTCGCCACCACGTAGGTCGCGGGGTTGTTGATCTCGTGGAGCACGCCAGCGGCGAGCTGGCCCACGGTGGACATCTTCTCGGCCTGCACGAGCTGCCCCTGCGCCAGCGAGAGGTCGCGCACGCGGTCCGCGAGCTCGGCGACGAGGCGCGTATTCTCGATGGAGAGGGCAATCTGCGACGCGAGCACGGTCGCCCGCTGGAAATCGTGCGGCCCGAAGGGCTCGCGGCGCTCGCCGCGATTGATGTTCAGCACGCCGAGGAGCGCCCCCTCGCGCACCAGCGGGTAGACGATGCTCGAGACCACGTCCTCGGAGCCGGGGAGGTCCGCGAACCGAGGGTCGCGGTCGAGCGGTCCGTGAATCAGCGCGGGTTGCCTGAGCTCCGCGATCCGCGTCGCCACCCCGCGTTCGATCGGCGTCGGCTCAGCGGGCGGGCGCGACCCGTGCAGGGCGTGGGAGTAGACGAGGCGGAGACGGCCCGCCGCATCCACGAGGACCAGCGAGGCGTCGTCGGCCGCGAGGGACCGCATGGCCAGCTCCACGATACGTCGCTGAAGCTCCACCGGCTCGCGAATGCCGAAGATGGCGAGCCCCGCCTGGTAGAGGGCGATGGTCGAGCTCAGCCGCTTGCGATCCATCACGCGCCGGAGCACCTGCTTGAGCGTATCGAGCTCGAAGGGCTTGTTCAGATAGTCCGCGGCGCCGAGGCGCAGGCTCTCGACGGCGCTCTGCATCGTCGCGTAGCCGGTCATCATGATCACCTCCACCTCGGGGTGGCGGTGCCGGATCTGCCGGAGCGCGGTCACTCCATCCACCTCCGGCATCATCACGTCGAGCATGACCACGTCCACCGCCTCGCGCTCGAGATGCGCCAGACCGTCGGCGGCGCGCGCCACTGCGGCCACCTTGTAGCCCTGCTCGCGCAGCGTGAAGGCGAGCATGTCGCGCATCCCCTGCTCGTCGTCGATCACCAGTACGCCGCCACCGCTCTCCGGCGTGTCGTGCGCGTTCATGGGACGATCTCCCTGCTCTGCCACTGCACGAGGAAGCGTAGAGGGGCCTCCGGCTGGACGTCCACCGAGAGCTGCATGCCGTTGGCCTGCAGGAGGTGAGCGGCCAGACCGAGGCTCAGGTCGAGCCGCACGGGACCCTCGACCCGAGGTCCGCTCATCTCCAGACCCGGCTCGAGCAATCGACTGCGGGCCTGCGGTTCCACAAACAACGCGCGATGCTCGCAGCGGAGGGTCGACACCTCCTGGCTCGCGCTCACCACCACGCCGACGTGGGAGGGGTCGAGGCCCCTCGCCGCCCCCCATCGCAGCAGGAAGCCGAAGATCTCGGCCAGCGCGCGTCGCACCTCGCTCGCCTCCGCACGGACGAGGACGGCGCCGGAGGACTGGTCCTCCAGCCGGCAGGCCGCGGCGGACAGACCGGCGCGCGTCAGGGCCTCCGGGACGACCTCGCACAGATCCACCACCGCGCGCGTGCCGGCCGGCGAGCCGGCGGCAAAGTCGTGAAAGCTGTGCGCGACCGACGCGATCCGGCGTGCGCTCTCGCGGCAGGCCCGTACGCACCCCTCGGCGTCCTCGCCGAGCAGAGCCTCGGAAACGCCGCTCGGCGTGCCCACGGCGCTCAGCGCCGCCGCGAGCTCGCGCGACGCGTCGTCCGGCAGCAGAGCGAGGCGCTCCGCGGCCCGCCGCGATAGCCCCCACAGGCGTCGGTAGACCTCCACGTGCTCCTCGAGCGCCGAGAGCTGCAGCTCGATGACCCCGAGGGGGTTGTTGATCTCGTGGGCTACGCCGTTGGCCAGGCGCGCCATCGCCGCCAGGCGCTCCGCTCGCGCCAGCCTGTCGTGCAGGTTGTTGAGGGTAGTCATGCGTTCGGTCAGGGCGGAGTAGAGGGTGGCGTTGTCGACGGCGAGGGCCAGCGCCGAGCCCAGGCTGCGCACCTGGCGGGCATCGTGCGTGCTGAAACGGATCCGTCCCGGGCCGCGCCAGACGAGGAGCCGGCCGATCTCCCAGTCCGGCCCCCGAAGCGACTGCACCAGCGCCCCTCCCTCGAGCGGCGGCTCGGGCGCGCCGATCGCAGCCGGACAGGCCGAGATCTCCGGCACGACGAAGGGCGCGTGGTCCGTATGGCGCGCCGTGGCCTCGGCCAGCCCGAGCCACTGCCTGGGCTCGGGCCCCCGTCCGTTCGGGGCCGACCTCAGGAGCTCCCAGGTTCCGCCGCTCCCGGGTCGCACGAGCGCCACCCCGTCGGAGTGCAGCCACCGCGGCGCCTCGTCCACCAGGCGCTCCACGCGAGCCCACGGGCTGAGCGCCGTCGCGATGCGCGCCCACTCCGCTTGCACGCGCAGCGCCGCCTCGAGCTCCGCGCGCTCGAGCGCTCGCGCCAGCACGAGGCTCAGCTCGTCGTGCAGAAACGGCTTACCGAGGTAATGGAACGCGCCGAGGCGCAAGCACTCGAGCGCCACCTGGCTGTTCGGGTAGCCCGTGACCATCACGACCTGCAGCTCGGGCTGGCGTTGCCGCAGACCGCGCAAGATGTCGGGCCCCGTCGTGCCGGGCAGCATGACGTCGCAGAGCGCGAGGTCGAAGTGCTGACGATCGGCCCAGGCCAACCCCTCCGCCCCGTTCTCCGCCGTGACGACCGCGTAGCCCTGGTAGCCGAGCTCGTAGGCCAGCAGGTCGCGGATCCCGCGCTCGTCGTCCACGACGAGGAGGTGCGCGCGCGGCGCGGCGTCTGCGGCAGGCCCGTCTCTCATGCCGGACTCCGAAGCGCCGGCAGAGTCACGATCATCGCCGTCCCGCGCTCCAGCTCGCTCTCGCAGACGAGCTGGCCCCCGTGCTGTTGCACGATCTCGTAGGCCAGAGCGAGGCCGAGCCCCGTCCCCTTGCCCACCGGCTTGGTCGTGAAGAAGGGCTCGAAGATGCGCGAACGGATCTCCGGCGGTATGCCCGCACCCGTATCGCGCACCGTGATCTCGAGGTCGCCGGCCGGGGTCTGCCGCGTGGCCAGGGTCAGCTCGCCCCCGCTCGGCATGGCGTCGATCGCGTTGTTGCAGAGATTCACCAGCACCTGTTGCAGCATGTTGGCGTCGACGAGACTCTCGGGCAATCCCTCCCGACAGTCGAGCCGTACCTGCACCCCCTGAAGGCGGGCCTGATGCTCGATGAGGCTCGCCGTCGTGACAACGAGCGCCGAGAGCTGCGTCGGCTGTCGCAGCCCGGTGGACTTGCGCGAGAAGGCGAGCAGGTCGGACACGAGCGCCTTGCAGCGCTTGGCCTCGCGCTCGATAGATCGAAGCGGCAAGGAGAGCGCGTCGTCCTCGGGGAGCCGCTGGCAGACGCTCTGCGCGAAACCCAGGATCACCGCCAGGGGGTTGTTGATCTCGTGCGCCACGCCCCCGGCGAGCTGCCCCACCGCGGCCATCTTCGAGGCCTGCACCATCTGCTCGCGCGACCGGGCGAGCTCCACCGTCATGCGGTTCAGGTCCACGGCCAGAATGGCCAGCTCGTCGCTCGCCCGGACCGCGAGGTGCGCCTCCAGATTGCCCCGCGCCACCTGGTGCACGAAAGCGATCATCTGTCGCAGCGGCTTGACCAGGTGGAGGGCGAAGAGCACCGCCGCGAGCCCGGAGGCCGCGGTGAACGCGAGAGCCGCCGTGCGGAGGAGCGCCGCGCGCCGCTGCGCCTCCTCGACGCGCCCCGTGTGGAGCTCGGCCCATACGCTGCCGAGCGGGACGCCCTCGAGCAGCACCCCGGCGTGCGCGCGATAGGCCCGCGCGGAGCGCTCCAGCACCGGCTGACCGCGGACGCTCGTGACCCGGAGGCCGCGCGGCACGGTGCCCAGCTGCACCAGGGGAACGCCCCGCGCGTTCAGGATGGCGACGAAGGCGAGGTCCGGATTCGCCTGCTCGTCCACCTGGCACAGCCGGAGCTGCGCGCGCAGCAGAGCTCGATCGTCGGCGGCCAGACCCACGTCCGCCACGGAGGCCAGGGCCTGGACGCACGCACGGGTCTGCGCCGCCAGGCCCTGCTCCATCAGCGGCACCGCCACGTGTCGAAACTGCCGGTGAGAGAGGCTCACCACCAGGGCCACGACACCCACGCCCGCGACCTGGATCAGAACCAGCCGTCGCCGAAACCTCACGGCCGCGCCTCGAGGTGCAAGGCGTACCCCGGCTCCCCCGGCGCCTTCCCCTCGATGCGCAGGACCTTCACTCCGGCGGCGACCTTGTCGAGCGGCACGTACCCGATGGCATCCCGCTGGCGCGCGACGATGCGCACGAGGAGCGAAGGAGCGCCCACGCTCTTCGGGGGCATGCCGAGTCCGCGGATGCGGCGGTCGATCCAGTAGGACGCCGCCGCCTGCCCCGAGAGGCCCAGGACCTGCTTGTCGAAGGAGAGGCGCAGCGGCGAGAGCGGCTCGGCGTTGAAGACCACGATGGCGCGGTCGAGGCCCCACTGCGTGCGCGTCTTCAGAAAGATGTCCTTGAGCTGCGCGAGCGAGAGCTCCTTCAGCGGATTCACGGGGTGTACGACCACCGCGAGGTGCGCGCCTCCGGGCTTGGGTGCTCCCCCGGTGCGTGCGGGGCCGGCCAGGGCGGCGACGACCAGGACGGCGGACAAGAGCCACCGCCCACGCGACCGTCGGTCGCGCGCCTCCCCCACCCCCGCCCTACCCAGCGAGCTCCTGCCCATGTCCTCGTTCTAGAACGCGACCGCTAATTGGGTGATAACGCGGTTCACCGCACCGTTGCCGAAACCGAGCACCTCGTCGTTGCTGAAGAGAATGAACGAGCTCGGCTGCGGGCGGGTCCAGGTCCAGAACTGGTGCTGGACCTTGACCGACACGGCGCCGCCGATGCGCCAGTTGACGCCGCTGCTCACGACGAAGAGATTGTCGAACGCGACGGTGTCGTTGAAATCCACGAAGTAGACCCCCGAGAAGAGGCGGAGGTTCGCGCGCTGGATCGGAAGCTGATAGATCAGCGTCCCGTACCAGCCCCAGGCCGCGCGATCGGCCGCGAGACCCCCGCGCCCCGGTCCGATCAGGATCGAGGGCCTGAGGTTGTCCTCGTACTTGCGCCAGTTGGCCATGGCCTCGCTGACGAAGGTCACCGGCCCGAGCTCGAGCGAGAGGTCCCCGGCGACCGCCGTCTCGCGATACCGGACAGTGGTCTTGCGCTGGAGCTCGGGGGTCGGCAGGACCTGCAGGACCTCCTTGAAATCGGTGTAGAGGCCCGTGTAGCCGGAGGCGCCGAGCTTGAGCCGCCACCCCTTGCCCGACTTGGAGAACTCGAGGCGTCCACCGAAGGCCTTGTCCACGTCGGTGTCCTTCAGCGTGTTCGCCGGCCCGCGACCGTTGCTGACGGTGGCCACGTAGCGCAGTTCCACGCCCGGGACCGGGATGCGCCCCGAGAGCTTCAGCCCGAGCTGGCGCTCCGGCATGGCCGAAAAGAGCGAGTTGTAGATGATCGGAGCGTTCGCCGCCACGCGCGCCGGTGAGCCGTGATCGATGTTCCAGAGGCCGTAGGGGGTGAGGAAGAGGCCGGCCGTCACGTTGAACCACTCGATGCGGCTCCATTCGACCTGGGCGCGTTCGATGAGGATCCCGCCCAGGTCGATGTTCTGGTTGAAGGCCGACGGGTCGCGCGTCCGGGTGTGGGCCCGCTCGAACTGCGTGCCCAGGATCGCGCTCTCGTAGGCGAACGTGTCCCCGATGGGGTTCAGCAGGAAGCGCACCTCGGCGAGGAAGCGCCAGTCGGGGATGGGCTTGAAGTCGAAGTAGATGTTGAGGTTGCCGAAGACGAACATCGGATCTTCTTCGGTGAAGGCCCGGTAGACGTAGTCCGAGGGGAGCCAGGTCTTGTGAAAGCTCACGTCGAAGAAGCCGTAGATGGAGAACTTCTCCTCGCGCCGGGAGTCGTCGGCCCCCTCGAGCAGCGCCTCTTCGCTCGCGGCGACCCGTTCCTCGGTCTCGGTCTGCTTGCGCCCGAGGGCCTTGATCTGCCGCCGGAGGACCTCCATCTCGCGCCGCAGCTGGTCGAGCTCGCGCTTGGACGCGGACTCCGGGGCGACGGCGGGCGCCGACGCGGGCTGGCTCGCGGGTTGAGCCTCCGCGACGGAGGAGAGCAGGGGCAGGGCGACGAGGAGCCTGGGCAGCACGCGGAGCATCGAACGCTCACATCTTAACGCAGGCGGTCGGAAGGGTGATGAGGTACTGCGAGAGATCGAGACAGCGGTAGGGCTCGGGGCAGTCGTTCTTGGCGGTGCTGCACCCCTGGTATGTGCAATACCCACTGGCCTGGCCTTGCAGGGCCATGCAGAAGTCGGCCTTGCCCACGCACTGGAAGTGCTGCGTGCAGGTCTGGCCCAGGTGATCCTCGAGCGGCCCGCCGTCGGACCGGCCGTCACGCCGGCCGTCGGCCGGAAGACCCCGGTCGCGGAGGCCGCCGTCGCCGGCCTTCTGCTCCGGAAAGCAGCCTCCCTCGGTGTAGACGGTACCCGGAGGACACCGCCCCCCGACGCAGCCTGCACCGAGGAGAGCTGGAGCTGCCACGAGCGCCGCGCAGAGGAGCGCTCGAACCACAGAGGCCAACGGTAGCCGCACCATCACGCCATACTACATCGGTCGCACCGGGGCGAACTTGAGTCTCTCGACGCGGGGCGGCGACGGTGGGCCGGAATGCGCCAGGCTGTTCTGCCCTACGAGCCCGGCGGGGTGAAGCGCCCGTCCCCGTCGGCATCCACCCAGATGGGGTTCGTGAGGGCGAAGGGGCGGACGGGGCGTGGACGCTGGGTCGGGTCGGCCGACGCCCCCGCGACGCGCAGCACGTACCAGGTGTCCTTGGCGGGGCGGAGCACGAGGCGCTGCCTGAGGCGCAAGGAGCGACCCGCCGCCATCGCGAAGCGCTGCTCGATCCGGCCGTTGGCCACGAGCTCCGCGCGCTGGAGCTCCTGCTGCGGGGGGGCGTAGATCTCGACCAGCGCCGGAACGCCGCCCTTCGGCAGTGGGACGAGAGCGCCGAGCGGTTTTCCCCCGACGGAGAAGTGCACCACGGGCCCGCTGGTCAGGGTCGCGCGCCCCGCCTTGAGCGCGCTCGCGACCTGCGCGGGCCGGGCTCGTACGGCGTCGTCATCCTCGCGCGCGTCGAGCTGCCAGTGGATGAACGTGCGGGGTGTGCCGGGATCCTGCACCGGGAGGCGATGCGCGTCGGAGCCGGCGGTGGCCACGTAGCGCCGCCCCAGGTTCAAGAGTGCGAACCAGTCCGACACGACGCGCTCGAGGGCGGCGGGCTGATCGAGGTCGTCTCCGTTGAAGACCTCGAGCAGTTCGAAGTCGGCGCGGTACTCCGGCGAGGTGGCGCGGCCCGTCGTCGGGTCCAGCCCGAGCTGGTCGAAGTAACCGATGCTCCCCATGCGGGGATGGTTCACCTGCACGAGCACCGAGGGGCCGCGGCGCCGCGCCTCGGCGAAGAGCTGCGCGGGTCGCGTGTGCACCCACTCGAGGGGCCGTCCGTCGGGGAGCGGCCAGATGTTGAAGTGACCGAAGAGGTAGCCTTCCGTCGTGACCTCCTGCCCGGGCACCGCCTGCACCCAGGGCGCCGTCCGGGCCCGGTCGGGCAGCCGCGCGTAGTCGGTCACGGTGTTGTGGTCCGTGGCCACGAGGAGCTCGAGCCCCACGGCGGCGGCCGAGACGAGGCGCTCGTCGAGCCCATCGGGCGAATCGAAGCTGGCCGCCGAGTGCACGTGCAGGTCGGCAGCGATCCACCCGGGGGTCGGAACGAGCTTGCGCAACGCGAGCCGGAGCGGCGTGGTGCCGTCGGCCCGCACCTGCACCGCGAGCTGCGCGACGCCGTACTCGGGACCCCGGCTGGCCGTCGCACGGTAGCGACCCGGGGCCAGCCGGACCTCGCGCGCCCCGAGGCTGTAGATCGACGCCCCCGCGGTCAGGCCGCCCGCGTTGCCGAAGTCCGGGTCGGGGGTGCCGCCGAGGCCCTCGAGGCGCACCTTGGCCGGTAACGGCTCGCCGCGCTCGTCCACGACGCGCAGGGCGAGCGCGCCGCGCCGCGGGACCTTCAGGCGCACCTCGCGCGAGGCGGAGAGCGCGACGGTAGAGCCTTCCGCCGCCCCCGGAAGGAGCGCGCTGGCGACGTACGACGCCCCGTCCTGCGGCAGCTCGACCCGCGCGCGCCCCCGCACGCGGGTCGCGAGAAACGGACGACCGCCGCGGCGCACGAGGACCCGGCCGTCCTCGGGAAGCGCTCGCGCATCCAGTTGAAACGAGCTCGTCGGCCGTCCGGCCCGACGGAGCGCCGTGGCCAGGGCCTCGTGGAGCGCGCCCGTCTGCGCCACGAGCCAGCGGGTGCGCACGAGGCTCCCCCCGGGGGGCAGGCTCGCCTTGCCGTAGCGCACGTCGATCGCGGGATCGAAGGCCCCCGCGGGGTGCGCCGGATCGACGGCCAGCTCGAGCGGCGCGAATCCCTGCTGCGCCAGCACGAAGGCCTCGGTCCCCTCGGTGCGCGCGGCGAAGCGGGCCTTCGCCCGTCGGGGGAATTGGCCCCCCGGGCGGAGCTCGCCGAGCCCCGGTAGCTGGAGCGGCGTGTTCGTCAGACCGAGGTGGTCGCAGAGCTCCACGTCGAAGCGCGGGGTGCCGCCCCGATTGAAGAGCCGCGTCTCCAGCTCGAGGATCCCCTGCGCGCCGTCGAGCCGAAAGCGCAGCTGCACCTCGAGGCGGGGGCCGCCGTGCACGGCTCCCTCGAGCAGGAGCTCGGTGCGCCCTTCCCGCACGAGCGTGTAGCGCTCGACCGCGATGGGGTGCGTGCCCCGGCTGTCGCAGACGCGAAACTGGGCCCAGCCGATGCGGTCCACGAAGGCCGGTCCCGGTGCCAGGTCCACGAGCGCGCCGTCCTCCGCCCGCACCACCGCGACGAGCGCGCTCGAGCGCAGGAAGTAGTCCCCCGGCCTTCCCCGGGTACGCGGCCCGAGAGGAAGACCCTGGCTGGAGAGATAGCGCCCCACCTGCACCTCCCCAGGCGCCAGCGCACGCGCCGGCAGGGGGCCGCGAGCGAGCGGACTCATCCGCGGCCTCGGCGACGGGCGCCGCTGACCGCGCGCCGCGGCGAGCAGCCCGAGGGCGGCACCGACGGTGAGGAGGAGCGCGAACGTCCTTCGCCGAGCTTTCATGGCGGAGACGGTACGGCCGCCGGACCCCGGGGCGCAATCCCGCGGGACGGCTGGAGCGCGGGACCTGCACCCGATATAGTCCCGCGCATGCGAGCCCTCGCCTATCTGCTCTACGTTGCGTGCACGACGCTGCCCCTCGGCTTCTCGACGGTCGCCTCGGCCCAGCTCCCGAAGGAGACGGTGAGTCGACCGGTCGAGCTGCGCGGCGTCTCCTTTCGCCCGAGCCCCACCGCGCCGATCGACCTGTCCAAGTTCGAGGGGCTCTATCAGTACAAGGTCCTCGCGCTGCAGCGGTTGCTGCCTCTCGCGGACACCATCGCCCGCTGCGTGGACACCCAGCGCCTCGTGTCGGGGGAATTCCACGACCGCCTCGATTTTTCGCTCGAGCCGAGCGGCAAGCTGAAGAGCTTTCAGGCGCGGCGCAGCACCGAGCAGCTCCAGAGCTGCCTCTTGCCACACACCCTGACGCTGCGCTTTCCGCCCTTCGCGGGGCAGGCGAGCTACGTGCTGCAGGTGCTCGTGGCCTCCCCCGGCGTGAGGCTCGGTCGACGCACCGAGCCGAGGCCCGTCGCCGTCTATCCGCTCGGCAGCGACGAGGAGCGGCGCGCCTACGGCACCGCCTTCGGCTGGGTGGCCAGCCCGTGGACCGGCGGCATGAGCGACTGTGCCGAATGGGTGGGGCTCGCGCTGGGCGCGGGCTATCGCGTGCAGCTCGAGGCCCCGGTCTCGACCAAGGGCCGGGTGGAGAGCGCGCGCCTGACGGTCACGGGGCCGCTCGCTGCCAAGGCCGCCGAGCGCCTCGCCCGCTGCGTGGCCCCCTTCGTGAAGGCCCTCAAGGGCCCTCCCCACGCGGGGCCGGCCCCCTTCCCCTACCGCTTCGGTAGCACTACCGCCAAGTGGGAGCCGGACTGACGAGCGGCTTCTTCAGCCCGAGGAGTCGCGCCGAGACCGCGAGCAGCACCGCCGGGGCCTCCTGCTCGACCACCTCTCCGTGCCCCGGGACGAGCCGCGCGAGACCCTGGACGACCGAGAGGCGCTGCAGGTGCGCGGCGAGCGCTCCGCGGTCCTCGACCATCGCGGTCCGCGCGAGCCAGGTGACGCGCGGCGAGCCCGTGGAGCCGATCGCGCGGTAGACGAAGCCCCAGAAGCCCGGCAGGTGGGCCTGGTTGAAGAACAGATCGTTGAAGATCAGGCTCGCCCGCGCGGCCGACCGCACGACGAACACCCCTTCGCGCAGGCGCGTGCCTTCCAGCGTCTCCACCGCGATCAGCGGGTCCTTCGGAAAGGCGTCGTACGCGCCGTCCACTGGCACCACCTCGCTGACGCGCTGGCTCGCCCCCGCCGGGCACAGCACGCGGAGCTGCGGGTAGCGCTTCTTGTAGGCCGGTGCGTCGATGCGGTGCCAGCCGTTCGGCACCACGAGCAGCGCGGGCTCCCCCCAGGCCTCGATCCGCCGCATCGAGCCGTCGTCGAGGGGGATCCCCCCGTGGATCGCCACGCGCCCGTCGGCGAGGCGCAGCAGCGTCATCGTGCGGCGCAGGGGCATCGGCAGCCCCGGGATCTCCCCCGAGACGAGCCAGAGATTCTCCTCGAGCTCGCGGATCGGTCCGTGCTCGTGGACCTTCCACTCCACGTTGATCTTGGGGCCCATCGCTACTGCCCTCCCCCGGAGAGGAGACGCTTGAGCATCGGCGCGAGCGGATCGCCCGACGTGTCGGCGAGCTTCGCCAGGTACGCCCGATCCGCCGGCCTGCCGCGCGCGAGGAGGCGCTGCGCCACCTTGAGCCGCAGGATCGCCGGATAGGGCGGCACGCTCATCGCGTGGAGCTCGCCCGGTTTCCCCTCGGCGAGCGCGGCCAAGCGCTCCGCCACGAGCGCGGCCACCGGCGGTCGCGTCGCGGCCGAACGCACGATGTGCAAGAGCCCGTCGCGGAGCTCCAGGCCGCTCAGCTTGTCGAGAAGTTCCTTCAGCTCGGCGGCCGAGGCGGCGTGCAGGATGGCGTCGAGGGCCGCGACCTGCTTCGGCGTGAGGTTCCACCCGGGACGCCTCCGCGCGACCTCCACGACCTCCGCGAGCGGCTCGACGTCCTTCTTCAGGGCCGCGAGGAGCTGCGTCGCCTCCTTGTTCTTGAGCCGCCCGAGGGCGTCGATCGCCGCGTGCTGCGCGAGCGGCATCTCCCCCTCGAGCGCGAGCTTGGCGAGCTCCGCCGGCCGAAAGGCATAGAGCTCTACCAGCAGGAAGCTCAGCGCGGCCTTCTTCTTCGGCGGCTGCCGCTTGGTGCGGATGAGCTGTCGCATGGCAGGCACGGCCGGGAGTCCGAGCAGCGCGAGCCGCCGGGCGAGCAGCGGCATCTCCGACGGGGCAGCGCGATACAGGTCCCCGTAGGCGCGCTGCACCTCCGTCGGCCAGAGCGCCGGGGGCACTCCGCCATCCTGGTTGCTGAACCCGGGTCGCTCGCCGTGCCCGCGGTCTTCGCCCGCCTCGCCGTGGTCGTGCGCGTGGTCCTCGCCCCCTGCGTGCGCCCCCCCGCCGCGAGGACCGGGCCCCCCCGCATCCACCCCCCGGGCCCGGGCGGCGACGCGCGCCTGCTCCTGCTTCTTCTTTTCCGCGAGGAGCTCGTGCTCGGGCTTCGCCGCCTGCTTGCATCCCCCGGCGACCAGGGCCAGGGCGATGGCGAGCAGCGTTCTAGAACGATGCGTCGTCATGGCCAGCGGGGTCTACGCCTGGGGCCCGAAAGAGACGATGACGTACCCGCCGGACTTCTCGTCCTTCTGGATCTCGAGGAGACCGCGCCGCTGGGCCTCCTCGAGCAGGTGCGTGAAGGTTCGAAAACCGTAGTACGTCTCGGAGAAGGTGGGCCGCTTGCGCTTGATGGTCTGCTTGACCATCGAACCCCAGAGGTTGCCGTCCCGCTCCTGAAAGAGGGCCTCGACGGTGTCGAGCACGAGCTCGATCCCCTCCTCGCGACGAGCCGTCTCGTCGGCATCCGAGGCGCCGTTCTGGGCCGGCGGAGCCTCCGCCGCCTCGGGCCGCCGGGGACCTTCGGGCGGACCCATCGCCGCCGCGTCGGCGGGAAGCTCGGGCTTCTTCGCCGCCGCTGCCGCCGCCGCCTCCGACTTCTTCGTGGCGGGCTTCTTGGGCGCGTCCTTGCTGCCGCCTCCGCCTCCGCCTCCGCCACGTCCGCGCCCCCCCCGACCCTTCGTGCCGCTGCTCTGCTTCATCCGTACGAGGTCGTCGTAATAGATGAAGTCGTCGCAATTCTCGATCAACAGGTCGCTGCTCGAGTTCTTCACCCCGAGGCCGATGACCTGCTTGTTGTTCTCCCGCAGCTTGCTGACGAGCGGCGAGAAGTCGCTGTCCCCCGACATGACCACGAAGGTGTCTACGTGCGACTTCGTGTAACAGAGGTCCAGCGCATCCACGACCAGCCGGATGTCCGCCGAGTTCTTTCCCGAGTACGACACGTGCGGGATCTCGATCAGCTCGAAGGCCGCCTCGTGCATGGCGCGCCGATGGGACTTGTAGCGCTCCCAGTCGGCATAGGCCTTCTTGACGATGATCTTGCCCTTGTCGAGCAGTCGCGCCAGGGCCAGCCCGATGTCGAACGCATCGAAGTTCGCGTCGCGGGCGCCGATGGCGATGTTTTCGAAGTCGCAGAAAATGGCGATATTTGGTGCGTCATCCATGGGCATCGGTCGCGCTCTTTGGCAAAAAGAAATCCATAGCATGTCTACCCTGGAGCACCAAGGCATAGCGCGTGGATTGGCCCGCGCTCCGCTGTATACTGGGCGCAGGCGATGCCCATGCCTCCCCGCTCTTTCAGCTTCGCTCTCCGTCGCGCGGTCGCCTTCCTCGTGCTGCTCTCCGTGGGCATCGCACTGACGGCGTGTCCGGGCGAGGCGCCCTCCCGACCGCGAAGGGACGGCCGTACGACGCCGGTTCCCGACCGGGGCACGTCGGGGCGCAGGGACCTCGGGATCCTCGTCGGAGATGGCCCGACTGCGCCCGCCGACGACACCGGAGCGGCGGGGAACTGCACCGCGGCCGGCACCGTCACGAGCTGCTCCCCGATGACGGGAGCCGGGTGCTCCGGCGGTGGAGGCTGCTACGTCCTGTCGACGAAGGGGACGGCCTGCGTCTGTCCCGCCGGCAAGACGGGTGTGGGGGGGGCGTGCCAGACGAGCGCCGAGTGCGCGCCGGGACACGGCTGCGCGGGCGACGCACCTCCGGGGACCTGCCGCAAATGGTGCGACCCGACGGCGAGCGACTGCGGCGGAGGCCAGCGCTGCGCTCCGGTCAAACCCTACCCGCAGTACGGCATGTGCGTGCCGCAGTAGGGCTCTCGGCGGGCCCCGGGGACGCGACGCTCCTCACGCGGCGTCGCGCGGCAGGAGCGCGCGCACGATGCGCCGTCGCTCGTTCGTGAGCGGCGCGTAGAAGGGGTCCCGATCCACCTCGCGGTGTTCGCGGCCGAGGGCCCGGACCTCGAGGCTCCGCAGCGCGGCGAGGCTGAGGTCGGCGATCGGATAGCCGAGGTCGTCCACGAAATCTCGCGGCAGGAGCGGCCGGATGTCCTTGCGCCCGAGGGCGTAGTCGTCGAGGTCCCGGGGGAGGACGCGCTCGACCTCCGCGTCGGGGACGAGCCGGCGGAAGTTGTTGATGTCGATCAGCTTGACGTGACCTGCCTGGTCGAGCACCAGGTTGCCCTTTCCCGCGAGGTCGGGCATCAGCCCGAGGCTCGACACCATGTCCCGCACGTCGCGCAGGAAGCGCTCCAGACTGTTGCGGCTCTGCCGCGAGGGGAGGCGCGCGGTGCAGACGCGCAGGTCGCGACTCACCCGGACCCGCCGCTGCAGCGAGTAGTAGCGAAAGCTCCCCTCCAGATCCAGGTCGGGCAGCGGCGTCGTGTCGGGGACGAAGGCGCCGATGAAGGCCTCCACCGCCTCGAGGTCGTGGAGCTCCGTATCGGTGACGGTCGAGACCTCCTGCCCGGTCGCCAGGGCCTTGCGCCCCGAGCTCCCCCACTGCGCGATGAGCTGCTCCTCGGTGCGGCGCGGCACCCTCAGGACTGTCTGCTCGTCCACCAGAGGATAGATCTCCATGCGAGCCCCAGCCCCGAGCATCGCGGAGAGGCATTCGCTGGCCCGGCTCCGCGCCACCTGCCGCGGAACGTGCGGGCCCACCGGGCCAGGAGACTTGGAAGCTGCCGACATCTGAAACCCTTGTGCGTCGATCATACGGCATCGCGACGCCCGGTCAACGATCGGAGGGTTGCCGCGCTTGGTCCCCCCATTGTAGAACCGTCCTCGCCCTCTCCGGCGCAAGGAGGCGTTCATCATGGGACGCTGGTCGCTCGTGCTCGCGGTGTTCGCCCTATCTACGGTCTCGGCCGGCTGCGTCGGCCTCGTCGACGAGGACGAGGGGACGGTCCCGAACGCCGAGATCCCGTTTTACCGCCTGGGGCGCATCGCCGCGCAGCAGGGCTACGTGGACGGCAAGATCGTCGAGTTCTATCCGCTGTCCACCTTCGTCCCCGCCGACGCGAGCTGGTTCGCGAAGTACGAGAAGTTTCCCGGAATGCCCGTGCGCGAGCTGTACGTCTTCGCCGGTCCCGACGGCAAACCCAGCGTGGACCAGGCGCAGCTCCCGATCGTGGATACTCTGCCCAAGCAGGCCCGGTCGTCGGACTTCTTCGAGATCGTGCTGGTCAAGCCGCCCGCGGGCTACCAGGCCAACGACCTCAAGTCCCGCGCCACGCTGCTCCGCGCCGACTACCCGCTCGAGCGCACGGGGAAGATCGTGAACTGCCCGGCCGTGGGACCGGATGCGACGCTCGGACCGACGAAGAGCGGCGTCCTCGGTGAGTACCGCAAGCTGCGCCTCTGGTATCGCAAGCAGCTCGTGCACTGCATGCTCCTCGACGGAGGGCGCGCGTTGATCGGTGCCCGAGGGGCGCCGTCTGGGAGGGTGCTCACGACGCGCGTTGAAGCCGGGCGCGAGGAGCAGCGCGTGGCAGCCGCCGAGGTCTACACGCTGCGGTCGGCGGCCTTCTCCGCCGCGGACCGCGTTTCCGGCATTCCGGTGCCGGGCAACGACGTCTACCGGTACGCGCCCGGGGCCGCCGAATACAGCCCGCTGACCAAGATCTGGGAGGTGGCCGTCCCGAGCGACTACCAGGCGGGGCAGCTCGTCTCGTACAAGCACCTCTTTCCCATCGAGGGCTTCACCGATCCGCGCATCACCGAGCGCGCGCCGGAGGCCTTCTGCAACTGCCCGATCGTGACCGCTCCGCGGTAGTCCCCGCGCTAGTCCCCCGCGCCCCCGTCGATCCCTACCCCGCGCGCAGAAAGAGCGCGAAGGGAGCTGCCAGCGCCAGCAGGAGCAGCAGGTGCGCCACGACCGCCACCGACGCCGGCACGCCGCGCGGCGAGGTCGCGCGAGGTCGTTCCACGCGCGCGGGGCCGTCGTCCTCCTCGGCGAGTTCCTCGGCGAAGTCCACGTCGAGCTCCTCGTCGAACGGCTCGCCGAGCTCCACGTCGAACGCGTCGCTCACGTCGAACGCGTCGCCCACGTCGAACGCGTCGCCCACGTGGAACGTCCTCGGCGCGGCGGGACGCTCGACCCGATCCGTGTCGGGGAGACTCGTCGGAGTCAGTCCCGGCGGCTGCCACCAGGGCCGCGTCGGCTCGCCCCAGGGCTCGCTCTCCTCGACGAGGGGAGGTTCTCCGTCGAGGACCAGCTCGCCGCCCCCCGGCGCGCGCGTCGGCTGGGTATCGGGCCCCGCGCAGAGCTCGACGAAGGTCTGATAGCGCTCATGCTCGGCGCTCCTAGGGGCCAGCCGCCGCGTGGGCCGCCGCTCTCTCCGCGCCTGCGTTACCTGCGACATGAATCGACCTCCCTCTCTGCCAGTGGTTCGCCTGTACCGCCGACGGCTCGGTGCGCGCCGCAAATGCAAGGTCAGGGCCAGGCGCCGTGCAGCGCCAGAGGGTCACGGATCGGCCCTTTCAGGGCCGGCGAGGGGACGACGAGCGGGGTTTCAGGCCCCGCGATTTGCACACGGCGAGTTGCACCGAAGGGGCTCCGCAGGTGCGTGGCGTCGGCCGTTGCCCTCGCCCACGGGCCTGTGCCAGACTGCGCGCCGCCTGACCGCGACGCGGGCCCACCTGCGCGAAGCTGCCCGCCGCGCCACCAAGGCAGAACGATCCCCGACGGGGACGACCCCGAGACGAAGCCGCGAGGTATCCTTCGATGCGCTCCCACACCTTCCGGTTGCCCTGCCTGCTCCTCGGCGCGCTCGCCGGGGGCTGCAACGGCGTGCCTTACGACGAGCCCGTGGGGCTCGCGCAGTACGACGCCGGCCCGAGCGGCCCCCCCGACGGCGGCATCCGACCCACGCGCCCCGTCCCCACCGGCGAGATCGCCCCCGTCTACGGCTTCGTCGGACCCGAGGCGCAGGTCGAGTACTACTACCTCGGCGAGGTGGACCGGGTGAACGGGCAGGTGCCGCTGAACGCGATCTACTTCTTCTACGACGAGCAGGACCGCCCGCTCTTCCGCCTCACCGACGACGGAAGCCGGCTCGTGGGCTGGCACCCGGTGGTGGACGTGATCCCCACCCGCGGCAACTACTCCCCCTTCTGGAAGGTGGTGAAGGTCAAGGTCAAGGGGAGCGTCGACCCCGCGACCCTCGACGAGCTTCGCCCCGTGCTGAAACCGCAGCAGACCTGCCAGATGGACGCCGTATGCGGCAAGAAACGCTGCATCGAAGAGCGGTGCAGAGACGCCATCTCCGTCGGGAACTACGAGCTGGACGGCATCAAGTCGCACGAGACGCTGCAGAAGAGCGGGCTCGAGCTGAAGGAGACGGGGCAGGTCCTGAACTGCCCGGTGGTGGACGCGGCGGCGAAGCTCCTCAAGGGGCTCGCGAGCCCGGACCTCCCCTTCCCCAAGGTGCAGCTCTGGTACAAGCGGCTGCGCGCCTACTGCGTGCTGATGGAAGGCTCGAAGGAGCTGCTCGGCGCCGGCTCGGCGAAGCTCGCGGGAAGCGGCCTGCCCCCCGTCAAGGACGCCTACTTCATCAACCGCGAGCTCACCTTCGGCACCGCGGAGAAATCGCTGGTCCTGCCGGCGCGCAACCTGGTGCTCACCGACGCGCTGCCCGGCCAGCCCGGCTACAGCCCGCTCGTCAGGGAGTGGAAGGTCTTCGTTGACAAGGAGCACGAGTTCAAGGACGTGCGCTCGGTCGCCGAGGCCAAGAGCAAGGGCCTCAAGCTCGTCGCCACGGACAAGCTCCACAACCTGGTCGTGCGCGGCACGCTCCCGGCCTGCAAGGGGGACGAGGAGTGCGCGCAGACGGGGGGCAAGGTGGACCCGCCACTCAAGTGCAGCATCGAATCGGGCTACTGCAGCCCGCCCCCGGCGCGGCTCCTCGAGGAGTGCCGCCGCGGCGTGAAGGAGTGCGACAACAAAGGCGGGCCCGGGGGGACGCGCCTCGTCTGCGTGGGTTTCCAGGTGCGCAAGAAGTACTTCTGCCAGCACACCTGCGATTCCAGCACCACCGACGGAGATCCCGACCCGGACATCGACACGCGCTGCGGCGCGGTGAAGGGCTTCAAGTGCTTCCCGCTGCGGCGCACCGACCCGACGCGCCCGAACGGGGTCTGCATCCAGACCTGCAACAGCCGCGCGGGAGACAAGGCGGCGCTACTGGCCCAGTGCGTGAGCCCCACCTGCGGTAACGGCAAGCTCGAGCACGGCGAGAGCTGCGACGACGGCAACCGGAAGAACGGGGACGGGTGCAACGAGTTCTGCTCGCTCTCCACCTTCGACCGCTGCGACAAGAGCTCCGACTGCAAGGGCGCCGGACAGGAGTGCAAGGAGCCGGTCTTCGGCCAGGCGGCGACCTACTGCCTGCCGGCGGCGACGAAGGAAAAGAACGAGTCCGAGGAGGCGGGGAAGTACCGCACCATCTGCATGGAGTACGACTACTGTTTCCCACCGGACGAACGCGCCGACTGGCTGGGTAAGAAGGAGGAGGGCCGGCCATGAGGACGCTCCGTCACACGCTCGGCATGATCGCGCTCGGGCTCGCGGTCCTCGGCGCGGAGCGAGCCGAGGCGCAGGATCGCACGGGCCGCATCGAAGGAACCATCTACGACGACCAGGGGCTCCCGCTCGCGGGGGCCAGGGTCACGGCGAGCTCGCCGACGCAGATCGGCGGTGCGCGCAGCACCACGGCGGGCGCCGACGGGGCCTTCCGCTTCATCGGCCTCATCCCCGGGGTGTTCAAGATCTCCGTCAGCAAGGCGGGGTTTCAGGGGGCCACGAAGGAGGGGGTGCGCGTCGAGGTGGGCCAGACCGCGACCCTCGACATCCTCCTCGACAAGGCGGCCGAACCCGAGCCCCCGCCGAGGCCGCTGAAGCCCGGCCAGAAGGCGCCGCCCCCCAAGCCCAAGGCCGAGACCTACGTCATCACCTCGGCGCGCCCCGTGGTGGACGTGACCAAGTCCACGACCGGCGAGACCCTCTCCGACGAGTACATCGAGAATCTGCCGATCCTCGGGCGCGGCTACCAGGGCGTGGCCGGGATGACGCGCAACGTGACGCAGGAGCGGAATCCGAAGGGCTCGGGTGCCGGCAACCCGAGCGTCTCGGGCGGGTCCTACTTCAACAACACCTACACGGTGGACGGTATGGAGACCACCGACCCGGTCACGCACACCTTCTCGACGAACTTCAACTTCGACGCGATGGCCGACGTGAACATCATGACCGGCGGCATGGGCGCGGAGTTTTCGGACACGCCGGGCGGGGTGATCAACATGGTCACCAAGTCGGGGTCGAACAAGTTCGAGCTGGACTCGAGCATCTACTGGCAGGACGACGCGCTGACGATCAAGGGCCCCGACGAGCTCGGCTCCACCTTCCGCACGCTCGACTTCAACCTGAACGTGGGCGGGCCGATCGTGAAGGACAAGCTCTGGTACTACACCTCGTTCGAGCTGAACGAGAGCTCGGGGACCATCCCGCCCGACCCGAACCGGATCCTGCCGAACCACCCGGCGCGGCGGTACCTCGGGGTGAAGTGGCTCGGCAAGCTGACCTGGCAGGTGAACCCGAAGCACAAGCTGGTCTGGTGGGCGCAGACCTCCCCGGCGTCGATCAGCAACACGCAAAACGCGATCACCTGGGAGCCCGACGCGGAGTCGCACCAGAACCAGTACAACGTGCTGACGACGGGAGCCTGGGAGTGGCTGGCCACCGACAAGCTCTTCGTCAAGACGCAGCTCGGGTTCGGCTGGAACGGGCTGCGCGTCTCGCCGCAGTCGGGGGTCACGGACGTGGCGGGGATCGAGGACATCGGCACGGGCGTGCACCAGCGCAACTACACCGGGGTGACCAAGGACGACCGCTACCGCGTGTCGCTCAACGCCGACGCGACCTACTTCGGCGGCGGAAAGCGGGTGGGCGAGCACGAGATCAAGGGCGGGATCCGGTACCAGTACCTCGTGAACCCGTCGGAGGAGTCGGTCCCGGGCAACACGATCTACAAGTACCAGTTCGGTCAGCCGTACTCGCAGACGCGCTACTTCCTCGACTTCGACGACGCGACGGCGTGCGACCCGAACGCGAGGGGCTACGACCCGGCGAAGTGCGCCCAGGGGACGCTCTCGACCAGCGTGAGCGGCAACAAGCTGATCCTGTTTCTGCAGGACCGGTGGTCCCCGCCGCGCTACAAGCGGCTGAAGGTCATCCCGGGCGCGGCGGTGCACTTCGGCGACGCGATCAACCCGGACGGGCAGGCCGTCGTGCGCTTCTTCACCCCCACGGCGCACGTGAACTTCGCCTGGGACCCGTGGGGGAACGGCAAGACGGTCTTTCGCGGCGGCTACAACCAGTACGTGGACGTGGGCTTCCTCGCGCTGGCGCGCTTCATCGGGCGGGACCTCATCAGCTACGAGTGCAGCCACGATCCGGACACGAACACCTACAGCCGGAACTGCACTCTCGGCGGGCAGACGCGCACGGTGGGGCGCCCCGACGGGCCGGACTTCGACGCGCAGGGCAAGGCCCAGAACAAGTTCAATCCGACGGGCCTGACCTCGCCGCGCGTGCACGAGCTGGCCTTCGGTGCCGAGCGGGAGTGGTTCACGGGCTTCTCGACGGGGCTCGACTTCACCTATCGGCTCTATCGCAATCAGTGGGAGGACCTCGAGACGAACGTGCTGTGGAACGAGGTCGGCGACCAGGCGGTGGGTTTCAAGAACGGGAAGTCCGAGTTCATCTTCGACCTCGAGACGCCGAAGGAGGCCTATCGGCGCTACGTGTCGGCGTCGCTCTTCGCGCGTCGCTTCGTCGGCAACTGGCAGCTCATGGCCTCGTACACCTGGTCGCGCAGCGAGGGGACGGTGGTCGAGGGGTACGCGACGGAGTATCTGGATCGCGCGCGGCAGGCGCAGTTCTACAACGGCTTCTTGCCCGACGATCGTCGCCACGTGCTGCGGCTGACCGGCTGGTACCGCTTCAAATTCGGGCTCACGGCGGGCGGCACGCTGTGGGTCGGGTCGGGAACGCCGTACGACCGCCTCTACTTCAACAACTACTTCAAGGACTACCAGGACCGGCGGGCGGTGCGGGGCTACGACCCGAAGGATCTCTCGACCCCGGACGACGACGCCGAGCTGCGCACGCCGACGCGGGCCGTCTTGAACCTGAAGGTGAGCTACAAGCTGACGCACCTGCTCAAGCGCTTCATCGGCGAGGCGCATAGCCTGGAGCTCATCGGCGAGGTCTTCAACGCCATCAACTTCCGGCCGCCGACGCGCTTCGAGGAGCGCAACCTCTCCCCGGGCGCCTCCACGCAGTGGGGCCAGATCCTCTCCCGCGAGGACCCCTTCAAGGTCCGCTTCGGCCTCCGCTACCGGTACTGAGCTCAGGAGCTCACGGCGCCACCGGGCTTGCTCCGCTTCGGCGCCCGGCGCTCGTACGACAGGCAGAGTTGACGGTCGGCGAATCTGGCCGAATACCTGGAGTGCGCAGAAGAGGTACTGCCACGGCGAGGAGGCGGCCCACGAATCGCTCGCCCACTTTGGAGAATGCGTCCGTCATGCGAACCACGGTGAGCCCGGGCACGCTCCGGCGGCTGGACATCCAGGGCTTCGATGCCGTGGAGGAGCAGCGCCTCGCCCCGGTGGCCGGCTGGCTACGCCTCGCCTTCGGCCTCTGCGCCCTGCTGGGAGCCGCGGGAACCATCGCCGCGTCGCCGGTCATCCTCCTCGTGCTCGCGCCCATCGCCGCGCTGGCGGCGGCGCTCCCCGTGCACCCGTTCGATCTGATCTACAACCACGGCATCCGCCGCCTGACCGGTACGGAGCCGCTGCCCAGGCGCGGAGCGCCGGCTCGGTTCGCCTGTGGCCTGGGCGCCGTGGGACTGCTCGTGACCGCGTGGGCCTTCCATGCGGGGCACGCGGTCCTGGGTTACGCACTCGGCGGCGCGCTGACGGCCACGGCCGTGCTCGTGAGCACGACCGACATCTGCATCCCATCGATGATCTACCGGTCGATCTTCGGCCCGCCGCGCGCGCGCTCCCCGCACCGGGGCTGATCTTCCATCTACTGCGAGGCCCTGCGAGCTTCATCGGGTCGCGTGGAGATGGTAAGGCTTCTCGTCGTGTCGAGCATTCCCCTCATCGAAGACGACCGTGCGCTGGGCGCGCAGATCGTGGCGTAACTGCGCGGTGACGGCTTCGACACGACGTGGTGGACCGAGGGTCGCCCTCTGGAGGATGACGACTACTTGACCAAGCCTTTCTGGCCGCGGGAGCTGCTCCTGCGCGTTCGAGCACGCCTGCGCCGGCCGCTGCTGCTGCAGGCGACGGAGCTTTCCTTCGGGAGTCTCCGCCTCGATGCCGGGAAGTGCCTGGCCAGGGTCGGTGACGCGCCGGGCGTCGCCTTGACGCGCGTCGAGCTGGCAATCCTCGAGGCGCTGGTCCGCCGCTACGGAGAGCCGGTGACGCGCGAGTGGCTCGTCGAACACGCCCTCGGCCATGACCCGGACGCCAGCAGTCGGGCGCTCGACGTCCATGTGTCGAACCTTCACCGAAAGCTCGGCGACCCGCGCTGGATCGAGACCGTCTGGGGCATCGGCTATCGCGTGGCGAGCCCCACGAGGCACGAGCCACCTCGGTGACCCTCCGCAGACGGCTCGTCGTCGCGACCGCGCTGATGGCCGTGCCGCTCGCCGTCGCTTTGGTGGCGGTGCGACACCGGCTCCTCGACCAGGTCGCGGTCAAGCTCTACGTCGCCGTCGTGACCTCTCACGTGCTCGAGGGCGGGCGAGCGGCGTGCCCTGGAAGGGAGGCCCGTGCTCCTCGGTGCTCGTACGCGCCAAGGAGCCTCCGGGAGCGAGCAGCCGGCTGCTCGGGCCGCCCGGCGTCCTCGTCCTCCCGCGGCTCTTCGTGCTGCTGGCCATGCTCGTCGCGGCCGGACCCCTCGTCCGTCGGATCCGAGCGCTCACGCGAGAGGTTCGCGCATCGCCCCCAGCGCAGCCCCTGCCCCCGGCGCTGCTCGGCTCCCGCGACGAGCTGGGCGAGCTCGCGCGCAGCCTCGACGCCTCGCGGCGTGCACTCCACCTCGAGCTGGAGACGCGAGCGCGCAGCCTACGCGCCCTGCGCGAGTTCCTCGATAACACGACCCACGACCTCGCCATCCCGCTGGCCGTGTTGCACGGGCATGTCGCAGCGCTCGCCGATGCGCTCACCAGCGACAGCCCTGCATCCCGGCAGGACGTCGAAGGAGCGGTGCGCGAGGCCCACTGCATCCGGGCGCTCCTCGGCAACCTGGCGATGGCGGCTCGACTCGACGCGGGCGCGCCGGAGGTGCTTCTGCGGCAGGTCGACCTGTGCGACCTGGTCGACCGCGTCGTTGAGCGGCACCGTATCGTGGCGGAGCAGGAGGGCGTCGCGATCGAGCGTGCGCTCCCACCGGAGCGCCTCTTCGCCGAGGCGGACGTGACCATGCTGGAGCAGGCCGTGAGTAACATCGTTCTCAACGCCGTGCGCCACAACCGAAGGGGCGGGCACGTCGCTGTCCTCCTCGAGGTTGCGGACCCTCGACGCTTTCGAGTGCGTACACTCGACGATGGTCCCGGAATGTCGGACGAAGAGCTCGCTCGCATCACCGCGCGCGGCATTCGAGGCAACGAGGCCGTCACGCGTGGGCGCGACGGGCAGGGGCTGGGGCTCGCCATCGCCAGCCGCGTCGCCTCGCTCCACGGCTTCGAGCTACGCCTCGGCCGCGCCAGCGAAGGCGGCCTCGAGGTCTGCATCGAGGGGCCGAGCGTGCCTGAGAGGGACGTGCGCACGCCGCCCTCTCCGACCTTTACATTTCCTCAAGACTCCTCGCCGAGACTCCTTCCTCCAAAAGGAGGGACGTCATGGGAAAGCTACTCGAGTGTGCGCAGGTCGATCCGTCGACCGGATGCAAGCACGTCGTCTACGGCGAGACCGAGGCCGAGGTTCTCCAGCGCGCCGGCGACCACGCCAAGGAGCACGACGTCAGGGAGGTCACTCCCGAGCTCGTCACGCGGATCAAGGCCCTCATTCGCGATCAGGAGCTCGAGAAGCGGTCCTTCGCGACACCGGACGATGTCCGGCCCTTCGGTGGCGGCAAGGGCAAGATGGAGGTGGTCAGGATGGGTGGCGTGTCGATGGGGCGTGGGACCTTCGAGCCGGGCTGGCGCTGGTCGTCACACGTGAAGCCCAACGTGAAGACCGAGAGCTGCCAGGTGAACCACACCGGCTTCGTCCTCGAAGGGCGATTGATCGTCCGCATGAACGACGGCAAGGAGATGGAGTTCGGCCCCGGGGATTGCTTCGTGATGCTTGCGGGTCACGACGCCTGGGTCGTCGGCGACAGCCGGTGCGTCCTCGTCGACATCACGGGGATGGGCTAGCCGATCGGGAGGTCCCGCCCCTCGATGGCGGAGACCGGGACCGAAGAAGGCGGAGGATGCGACTGCGGCGCCTCCGAAATCTCAGCGGGCGCGGTTCGCGAGGCGCGCTCGGGCCTTCTCGGAGGTGAGCTCGCGGAGGGCATCGGTGGCCGCCCAGCGAGCCCCGCGCGTGGCTGTGTCGCCGCCACGCGGGCCGCCGGCGCGCATGTTCGCCGCGGCGAGGATGCGCTCGGCGCAGGCGATGGCGGCGGCGTTGAGCGCCGGGTTGCGCTTGCCGACGTTGCGGAGGGCCCAACTGACGGCTTTCTTGACGAAGTTTCGGTCATCCGGAGCGGCGCGCTCGACGAGGGGCAGGAGCTTCAAGAAGGCCCGGTCGGTGGCCGTCTTGTCGTGCACGGCGAGCCCCGCCATGAGGGCGAACCCCGCGCGCTTGACCCATTCCTCGTCGCGCCTCGCCCACTCGGCGGCCTTCGGCCAAGCGTGCGGGGTCAGATCGAAGAGGCTCGTCGTCGCCTGGTCGCAGAGGTCCCAGGAGTCGAAGTCGCGGGCCCAGGCCTCCATCTGCGCCGGGGTCACCTCGGTCGGGTCGTCCACGAAGCAGGCCAGAAGTCGCGCCTCATGGTTTCCCGTCGCCCAGAGGGCGAGCGCCAGGCCGTGGTCCCGACCGAGGCGCTTGGCGACCTTGCGCAGCTCGTAGACCGAGACGCCGAACGCGCGCGCAATGTTGATCCCGTAGCGGGCCATCCCGGCTCGGCTCTGCTCGCTGCCCAGGGCCTCGAGCTCGGCGAGAATCGCCGTCACTCTTGGAGCTTCGATGCCGCGCTTGGTTCTCATCGTCGGTCCTGTGCCGCCGCGCCTTCAGCGCGCCACCTTCTCCAGGGTCTCCCAGGTGCGCGTGGTGACGTTCTTGCCAAAGGTCTTCTCGATCAGCGTCATGAAGACGGGTCCCCGCGGGCTCCGGACGTACGAGGTGAAGGCCTCGCGACCCCTCACGCAGAGGATGCGCGCGCCGTCGACCTCGAGCGGAAGCGCGGGGATCGCTCCCGGAGCTTCCTTCAAGAAGGTCACCACCCGCTTCGAGCCCGGCGCCAGGCGGAACGGGCGGTAGGGATCGCTGGCCAGGAGCGCCCGGAGCGCCTCGACCGGGCGCACGATGACCGGGAAGGAGCGATCGAGGCCCTGCTGGATAGCCGCTTCGATTCCCGCCACCAGGGCTGCCTCGGGCATCGCGCGCCCGCTGAACACGACGTTACCGCTCGAGAGCACGGTCTTCACGTCCTCGAAGCCCGCTCCTTCGAGGCAGCTCTTGAGCGCCGCCATCTTGCAGTTCATCGGGCTGACGCCCCGCAGGAAGGCCGCGTAGCGATGCGCTGAGGTGCTGCCCGTCTTCGGCGCGGAGCGTCTAACGACCCCAGGTGTCGAACCCGTCATTCAGGCACCCTCCCGTCGGCGTCGGCCGCCCGCTCGAAGCTTGGGGTGGCCACGGAGGCATACACCAGTAGAGTATGTCTGCATTCGCCGTTTCCGGCACGGAGATGGGACGCTGTCATGTCTGGGGGAGAGGAGGCTCGACAGGTGAACGCACAAGGACGACGTCCACGGGACCGCGCGAGCTGGGAGCAACGCTATGTCGAGGGCGATCTGCCATGGGACAGCGGCATCCCGGACCTGCATCTGCGCCGCGTCCTCGAGGAGCATGGCGTCGGGCCCGGCAAGGCGCTCGACGTCGGGTGCGGGACCGGCACGAACGCGATCTGGCTGGCCCAACAGGGCTTCGAGGTGACGGGGCTCGACCTCTCGCCGGCCGCGATCGCGAGGGCCGAGGCCAAGGTCGCCACGGCCGGGGTCGCTTGCCGGCTCCTCGTCGGCGATTTTCTGGTCGACGAGGTCCCCGGCGCGCCCTTCGACGCCGTCTACGACCGGGGTTGCTTTCACTCCTTCGACGGGGTCGAAGAGCGCTCGCGCTTCGCCGCGCGGGTCGGGGAGTTGCTCGCGCCCGGCGGAGTGTGGCACAGCCTCATCGGATCGACCGACGGTCCACCGCGCGAGGTGGGCCCGCCCCGGCGCAGCGCCGCCGAGGTCGTCGCCGTCGTGGAGCCGCACTTCGAGATCCTCGAGCTCAGCTCGACCTCGTTCGATCAGGACCGTCATCGCGACGCCAGGGCCTGGGTGCTCGTGGCCCGACGGCGGGTCGTCCATCCGGCCTGACGCGCCACCGTCGAGCGGGCGCGCCGCCTTCACCGGACTCGAACCGACCACAACCCGAAGACGTAGAACGGCGCGTGCTCTGGGACGCGGGAGTTCGTCACCGCGCTGTAGGCCTCCGCGTCCGCCGCGCTGGCAAACAGGTGCCGGTCGTTGAGACGGGCCGCCCATGCCGATCGGAGGTCCTCGGGGTCACGCGCGTCGTAGGCACAGTTCGTGAGCCCACTCAGGCCCCAGGTGTCCCCCACGTCGTAGCCCAGGAGCGGCCAGCGCTCGTCCCGCACGGCGGGGCTCGTCAGGGGCAAGGGCACGCGTTCGGCCGTTCGCGGGTCGTACCCTCGGTGCGCCTCGAGGAAGTCGCCGAGACCGAGGCTCCGGCGCGCGTGCACGGTGGCCGCAACGAGCTCTGCCGACGACGACCCAGCGAGCTCGGAGAGAGACGCGCGGAGCACGGCGAGGTCCTCCCAGAGGTCTTGGAAGGGCCCCACCCACGAGGGCCGTGAGCCGGGGATTCCGTCGAAGAGGGAGGGCCACACGACCGGGTCAACCGAGTACGGCTGCGACACGTCGCGGAGCAGGTAGGCGCTCCGCCGCTCCGGGGACCACTCGGTCGAGGGCACTCGCACGTCGAAACCGAGGAGACGCTCCTCGAAGGAGGTCGGTGAGGCACCGGGCATTCGGTCTTCTTCCTTTCGCCCGGAGGGCGGCGCGCGACTGGACTCGAGCATGGCCAAGAAGCCCGAGTACGTCCACACCGAGCGAACCAAGGCGCTCGTGATTCTTGGATCGACCGGTTCGAAGGGCTTCTCGACATGGACGCGCGATCGGCGAGGGCCGCTGCCGACCGAAGATCCGCGGTTGTCGCCCCCGCATTTGGCGCCATCCTTAGGGCGGGCGGTGAGCCGCCTCACGCAGTCCCCGCGACCCGACCGGCAAGGAGACGACCGCCATGGCTGAGAACGCCGTTAGACTTCACCGGGTACTTCGTGCGCCGGCCCAGAGGGTCTACCGCGCCTTCCTCGATGCCGAGGCTCTGGCGAAGTGGATGCCACCGCACGGCTTCACGGGCAAGGTGCACCACCTCAAGGCCGAGGTCGGCGGGACCTTCAAGATGTCCTTCACGAACTTCACGACGGGGACCACGCATTCGTTCGGCGGCGAGTACCTCGAGCTCGTGCCTAACGAGCGCATTCGTCATACCGACAGGTTCGACGAGCCGAGCCTGCCCGGTCAGATGCTGGTCACGATCTCCCTGAAGAAAGTGTCCGTCGGCACGGAGCTGACCATCGTGCAGGAGGGCATCCCCAGCGCGATCCCCGTCGAGGCCTGCTACCTCGGGTGGCAAGAGTCCCTGACGCTGCTCACGCAGCTCGTCGAGGCGGAGATCACGGAGTAAGGAGGCTGGCCAGAACTAACAGGTAATTCTGGCCAGCCTCCAAAGGGTCGGCGGCAGCGCGCGGCCGGCGAGGCCCGTTCTCCTCGAGAGGCTCGGCCTGTGGCTGAGGGCCGGCCTTCCGGCGTATCCTGAGCCCATGGCCCGGCCGATCCGCTTCTGCTTCGACTACCTCTCGCCCTACGCGTACCTCGCCTCGACGCAGATCCGGGCGCTCGGCGCGCGGCACGGGTGCGCAGTGGAGCCGGTGCCGGTGCTCTTCGCGGCGCTCCTCGGCGCAAACGGCACGCGCGGGCCGGCTGAGATCCCACGCAAGCGGGCCTACATCTTCAAGGACGTGCTGCGCCTGGCCCACGCGCTCGGACAGCCCATCGACCTGCCCGCGAGCCACCCGTTCAACCCGCTGCTCGCGCTGCGCGCCACGACCGCCGTAGCGGAGCCCGACGCGCGCTGGGAGCTCGTCCACGCGCTCTTTCGCGCCACCTGGGTAGAGGGCCTGCGCGTCGAGGAGCCGGAGGTCGTGGCCCGCATCGCCACCGCGGCGGGGCTCGACGGCGCGGGGCTCGTTGCCGCCGCGAGCCAGCCCGAGGTGAAGGCCCGGCTGCGCACCTCCACGGACGAGGCCCTCGCCGCCGGTACCTTCGGCGTCCCGACCATGCTCGTAGAGGCAGAGCTCTTCTGGGGCGTGGACTCGCTGCCTCACCTCGAGCGCTACCTGCGCGGGGAAGACCCGGTGACGCAGGCGGCCGCCGCGCGCTGGGAGGGGCTTCGGCCCTCGGCCACAAGGGCTGGCGCTTAACCCGGCATGGTCAAGGATGCGCTCCTGCGCCCCGGCACTCGAACGCGCGCGTTCTCTGCCCTATTTGTCGCGCTCGTGCTCGCCCCCGTCGAGGTGCGCGCGGCGGCGCACTACGTGGACCACGTGGCGACCGGTGCGAACGATGGCACCTCCTGGGCCAACGCCTGGAAGAGCCTCGCCGCGATCAACTGGGCCGCGGTCCGCGGGGGGGACACGATCTATCTCTCGGGCGGCGTCACCCAGAAGACGTACGACGAGCAGCTCACCGTCGGCGCGAGCGGGGTACCCGGCCAGCCGATCACGATCGCCCCCGGCGCGAGCTCCCCGGCGCCGGCAGGCCACGGCGGAACGGTGGTCCTCGACGGGCAAGGGAGCCGCCCCTTCTGCGTCTCGGTGAGCTATCGGCAATACGTCACCGTCCGCGGCCTGAAGCTCGTCAACGCCGCCGAGAGCGGTATCAAGGCCAGCGGCAGCGACGTCCTCGTCGAGGGCAACACGCTCGAGGGGATCCGCGGCCAGGCGATCCACTTCTACAAATGCAACGGCTGCACCGCCCGCCAGAACTACGTGACCACCCTGGCCAACGACCCCGCGCAAACCGACGGCGTGGTCGTCTACGGCGACTCCGACGGCGTGGTCGTCGAGGGGAACCACCTGGTCCTCACCAACCAGGGGGGCAGCCACAACGACTGCGTGCAGTCGAACCGCTGCTCGAACCTCACGGTCCGCTACAACTACTGCGAGAACCAGAAGGACGCGGAGGGTTACGCCGACGCTCAGGGCATCTACCTCACGGAGATGCGCGGCACGAGCAAGGTCTACGGCAACGTGGTCTATCTCAAGCAAGGCGCCGTGGGCATTGCCAGCTCGAACCTGACGGTCGGCACGGCGAAGAGCGTGTTCGTGAACAACACCGTCAAGTGCGGCAGCTATCGCTGCATCCGTGTGACCGAGGAGACGGACCCGATCGTCAAGAACAACCTCGTCTGGCAGCACCGCACCGCGGCCGGGCTCTACGCCATCGAGCTAAGGAACTGGGCCGGCAAGCCCGAGAACATCGACGGCAACCTGGCCTTCAACCAGTCCTCGACGGGCGCCAAGATCCACTACCTGAACAGCGCGGCGCTGACCTGGACCGAGTGGCAAGCCCAAAAACTCGACCTGCACGGGGCCAACACGGATCCGTCGCTCGATGCCTGCTATCGGCCGGACAGCGCCTCGGACCCCTCGGTTGGCAAGGCCCTCGCGCTCGCGAGCGAGCTCACGATGGGACTGTCGATGGCGGCTTGCCCTTCCTCGGCCGCGGCCTGGCGCGCGGGCTACGCGCTCGTCGATCGCGGGACGGTCGGCGGGAGTTCCTGGGACGTCGGCGCCTTCGAGTACGGCCCGCCACGGCTCGTGGACGGCGGGGCAGCGCGCGACCGCGGCATCACCGACGGGCGTCTCACCGAGGCCGGCCTGTTGCTAGACGGAGGGGGCGACGGGGACAGCGCGCGGACCGACGCGCGCCCGCAGGCGAACGATGGCGGGCCCGGCGACCGCGATAGCGCCGCGGGCAGCGCCATCGTGCCTGGCGGTGGAAGCGGGGACGGCGGCTGCGGGTGCGGCGTCGGACGCGCCGCGATCTTTCCGGCGGCCGCGCTGCCTTCGACGGCTGGCCTCGTGCTCCTCGTGCTGCTCTTCCGGCGGCGCGCGGCCCGGTCGCATCGGCTTCGGCGTCCTGCTCCCTTCCCCCCCGCACCTGCCCCCCGCACCGGGGTTGATTCTCCATCCTGCGCCCCGCACCGGGGTTGATTCTCCATCCTGCGCCCCGCACCGTGCGCCCCGCACCGGGGTTGATTCTCCATCCCTCGACCCCCACCGGGGGAAACTCTGGAGGGAGCAACCGTAGCGTGGATGTACCGAGAACGGAGCATGTCCGTACCACGACAGGTGCTCCCGGGAAGCAGATATCTCATCACGCGACGGTGCACGCAGCGGCAGTTCTGGCTACGACCGTGTAGGCAAACGAACGAGGTGGTCGCGTTCTGCATGGCCTGGGCAGCCGAGCTCACCGGCGTCCAGCTTCACGCGATCTGCGTGATGTCCAATCATCTACACGCCGTCGTGACCGATCCCGACGGCCAGCTGCCAGAGTTCATGCGCATCGCGCATGTTTACATCGCCAAGTGCATCAATGCTTCCTATGGGCGCTGGGAAAATCTCTGGGCCTCGGAGGCGCCGAGCGCGGTACGGCTCGAAGACGACCATGATGTGCTCGACAAGGTCAGCTACTGCCTGGCCAACCCAGTGTTGGCGGGCCTGGTACGTCATGGGCGGGAGTGGCCCGGCCTGCGAAGCTCGCCGCGAGACCTCGCTGGCACCTCGCGGGTCGTACGGCGTCCGGCGGTCTTCTTTCGCGCCGGCGACACAGTGCCCGACCGGGTGCGGCTACGATTTGTGCGACCCGGCATTTATGCCGAGCTCAGCGATGCGCAGCTGGCCGAACGAGCGCAACGGGCCGTTCACGCGCGAGAGAGGGACGCGCGGCGCGACCATACGCAGGCCGGACGCTCAATGCTGGGCGTCCAGGGCGTGCTGACGCAAAGGCCCAGCGACAGCCCGCGGATCCCCGCCCCTCACCGCGGCATTGCGCCGCGCGTCGCCGCCAAGAACAAGTGGTACCGCCTGGAGGCCTTCAGACGTCTACGTAGCTTTCTGGATGCATACCGCAGCGCCTACGACCTCTTCCGAAGCGGCCTCTATGACGTGATCTTCCCGCTCGGCACGTACGCGATGCGCCGACGGCACGCTGTCCTCATCGCCGACACCGCGTAGAGCGACAACGGCCGCCTGCGATTCTTCACTGCCGCACCCGGCACCCTGGAGCCCGGTCGGGGGAGCAGTCCTCCTCCGCCTGCCAGTCGGGCGGCACGCGCGCGACCTCTTTCTGTTCTAGTCTGGCTGCTCGCGCCGCACAGGGTCGGTCCTCCCCCGCCGTGGCCACCGGCGCGCAAGATCACGGCAGCCCTGTGGGCGTCCACGCAGCCCACCCTGGCGAGGTCCAGACGGGACGCAATCTACCCCGGTGGGGCCCGGAGCCGGACGGGACGCAATCTACCCCGGTGGGGCCCGGAGCCCGGTGGGGCCTGGAGCCCGGAGAAAGGTCTACCTGCCCCGGTGCCGTCCAAAGCGGGTGCGGTCCGCGAGGTCGCACATGGGGTAACATCTCGTTGGTCTGCTGAGGAGAAGCCCATGGTGATCTACCGCGAAGAACGGCGAACCGTGCTTCTGCTGGCAGTGTCGGCCCTGGCCGCGGGATGCAGCTCGAGCGGCGGAGCAGCCGCCGACGCGCAAGCCCTCGTCGACACTTCGGCCACGCAGGGAGATGGCGCCGTTCCAAAGCGCGACGGTGGGGGCGATCCCAACCTGGCCCGCAACGTCCAGTCCAGCACCTGCGGCGGCTTCGATCGCGCGCGGGCCCTCACGCCAGACGCCCGCCCGGCGCGGCACGACGCGGGGGTCGCCACGAGCTATTGCGACGCGGAACTCCTCAGGTGGAGCTACGACCGCGCACGGCAACGCCTGACCCTCGTCGACCAGCGCATGAGCCTCAACTGCTGTGGCGTTCACACCGTCGAGGCCGTTCCCCGCGCGGCCGGCAAGCTCCGCATCACCATCACAGACACGCCCGAGAAGGTCCCCGGAACCTCAGACTACGCGCGCTGCCGCTGCACCTGCGTCTTCGACCTCACCTTCCAGATCGACGACGTCGCGCCCAACCCGGTGACCGTTTCCCTCATCCGCACCGTTCTCGAATGGGACCCGAACGCGAAGGGCCTCCTCCCCGCCTCGAGCACCACGCTCTTCGATGGGACGCTCGACCTCGGCAAGGGGGCTGGCTCCGAGGTGTTGGACGGCAACCCCGTTCCGATCGGAATCTGCACGCGCGCCGGCAAGTAGTCCCGCTCACAGCGGAACGAACGCCGCGACCCTCGATGTGAGGAACGTCACATCCGGCACTCGACCCGGCGCTCTCCCCGAAGTGGCGCCCCGAGAGGGAGCCAACCCTCCGCACATCGGGAACATCTAACCCCGGAGCGCTCTCGTAGCGCGAACTCTCGCTATCAACCCCGGAGCGGTCTCGAACTGAACTCAACCCCGAAACGAACTCAACCCCGGAGCGGTCTCGAACTGAACTCAACCCCGAAACGAACTCAACCCCGGTGCGCGCCGGGGCCGAGCGGTCTCAAACTCAACCCCGGTGCGCTCCGGGGCAGGTGCGCGCCGGGGCAGGTGGGCAGGTGCGCTCCGGGGTTAATTCGCGCCGGCGCGAAATGGAACGGCGGCTCCGCGGGTTTCTGCATGCACGGACCGCCCCCCTGGGTATAGTGCCCCCGCGAAGGGCCAATCGGTCCGACCCCTTTTCCGCCGCACCGGGAAGAGCCGCACCATGACCAGCGACGGACCGCCACCGGTCATTGCCCTCGACGAGCTCTGCAAGGTGTACCGCGCGGGTTCTGTCGAGGTCCACGCCCTGCGCGACATCTCGCTCGTCATCCGGCGCGGCGAGATGGTCGCCGTGATGGGCGCGAGCGGCTCCGGCAAGTCCACGCTGATGAACATCGTCGGCACCCTCGATCGCCCGACGAGCGGTCGCTACCTCCTCGACGGCGTGGCCGTGGAGGAGCTAGACGCCGTCGCCCAGGCCCACCTGCGCAACGCGAAGATCGGTTTCGTCTTCCAAGCCTTCAACCTCCTGCCGAGGCACACCGCGCTCGCCAACGTCGAGGTCCCGCTGATCTACGGTCGCATCTCGCGCCGCGAGCGCCGCCGCCGCGCGCTCGAGGCGCTCGCCCGCGTGGGCCTGGCCGACCGCGTGGATCACCTCCCCACGCAGCTCTCGGGCGGCCAGCAGCAGCGCGTGGCCATCGCACGCGCCCTCGTCACGCGTCCTGTGCTGCTTCTCGCCGACGAACCAACCGGCGCCCTCGACACCGAGACCACTGCCCAGGTGATGGAGCTCTTCTGCGAGCTCCACCGGAGCGGGATGACCGTCGTCCTCGTGACCCACGAGCCGCACGTCGCGCGCTATGCGAAGCGCATCATCCGCTTTCGCGACGGTCGCATTCTCTCTGACGAACCGAGCCAGGAGCCTCCGCATGCGCCAACAGGTCTCGACCGGTTCCACGCTACCGATGCTCCTGCCGATCTTCCTGGCGTGCCTCTCGAGCCAAGCCCCGGCGCACGCTAAGCAGACCCTGAGCCTCCGCGCCGCCGTCGAGCGCGCGCTCAGGCTTGACCCGCAGACCGCCTACGCCCTCCTGGCGCGGGACCGCAGCAAGCTGGCCCTCCTCCGCGCCCAGCTCGACCGCGTCAGCGCCAAGGTGGATGCCTCCCTCGGCGAGCAGTGGCGCGCCTGGAAGGCCTTCTCCGACCCCGCCTGCGACCCGACCGGGGCCTGCGCCGCGACGAGCGGCACGACGACCAGCGGGACCTCGAGCTTCACCGCGAGCCTCGCCGTGCCCCTCTTCACCGGCTTCCGCCTCACCGCGAACGTGAGCCGCGCCAGGCACCTCGATGCCGCCGCCGTAGCCACGCACCGCGCCACGGCCCGCGCCGTGGCCATCGAGGTGCTTCGCGCCTACTGGAGCGTGCGCCGCGTCGAGCTCCAGGCCGCCGTCTCCGAGCAGGCCCTCTCCCGCTATCAGGACGCCGTGAAGGTGGTGAACGCCCGCGTCCGCGCCGGTCTCGCGCCCCCCGTCGACCTCAACCGCATCGAGGCCCGCCGCCTGCGCGAGGAAGCGCGCCTGGCCTCGCTCAAGGGATCTGCCGCCGAAGGGAGGGCCCAGCTCGCCGTCGCCCTCGAGCTCGGCGGCGCCGACCTCTGGCTCACCGAGCCGATCGACGTTCCGCCCCCGCCGCCTCACCGCCCCGAGGAGGTCGACCACCTCCTCGCCTCGGCCGCCCGCGTCCGACCGGAGCTCCTCGCGGCGCAGCACCGCACCCTCGCCGCGCGCGAAGCCATACGCGCGGCGCGCTCCGGGTACTTCCCCCAGCTCGGCGGCGCCATGCAGCTCCAGTACGGCAACGGCTCGTACCTCGGCTTCGTGGGCGGCGGTCTCATGACCCCCTCGGGGAGCGCAAACCCCTTCGCCAACACCTCGCTCTCGCTCCTCGTCGGCGCGACGCTCTCGATCAACCTCTTCGACACCTTCAATACGGCCACCGCGGTGCGCGACGCGCGCTACGTCGCCTCCCAGCAGGAGCAGGACGAGCGCCGCCTCGGCCGCCTGGTGGAGCAGGAGGTCCGTCTGGCGCACGTCCGCCTGCAGCGCCTCTATCGCACGCGCGACCCGCTCGTGAGCACGCGCTCCCTCGCCCGCGACAACCTCACCATCATCGACCGTCGCTACCGCAATGGCGAGGGGACGATCCTGGACTACCTCGACGCGCAGGTGGAGCTGCTCAACGCCGAGCTCGACCTGGCGGACGTCGACGCCTCCATCGCCCTCGGCTGGAGCGAGTTAGCCGCTGCCACGGGACGCCTCCCCATCGCCGACGTGAGCCTCGCGCTCGGAAAGACAAGGTCCCGATGAAGCGACGTCGCGTCTGGCGCTGGGTCGTGCTCGCAGCCGTCCTCATCGGCGGCGGCTCCGCGCTCTTCCTCTCGCGCGCCCGCAGCAGCAAGGGGGTGAAGGTGGACCCGCACCTCGTGGTCAAGGCCACGCGCGGGGACCTTCAGATCGACGTGGTCGAGCTGGGCAAGATCGAGCCGCGCGAGAAGGTCGCCGTGAAGTCCAAGGTCGGCGGCCAGGCCCTGCGCGTGCTCGTCGAGGAGGGGGCGCGGGTCAAGAAGGGGCAGCTCCTCCTCGTGCTCGATCCCATCGACTTCCAGCGCACCGTCGTACGCGCCCAGCAGGAGGTGGACAAGTGCAAGGTGGCGCTCGAGCTCGCCGAGCTCACCCTCTCCCGCAAGCGGCGCGGGCTCGCCGAACGCGGCGTCTCGCAGGCCGACGTCGACCTGGCGGAGAACGACCTCAAGACGCGGCGGGTGACCCTCGCGCAGGCCACCGAGCAGCTCGCCTCGGCGCGCGACCAGCTCCGCTTCTCGCGTCTGACCTCGCCCCTCGACGGCACCGTGACCCAGCGCAACATCCAGCCCGGCGAGACCGTGGTCCCCGGCGTGGCCTCCACCTTCGACGACCGGTCGCTCCTCGTCGTCTCGGACCTCTCGACCCTCATCGCCAAGGCGGAGCTCAACCAGATCGACGTCGCCCGGGTGAAGCTCGGCCAGCGCGTGACCCTGACGCTCGACGCCCTCCCCGGGCGCACCTTCCGCGCACACGTGACCAAGATCGCCCCCGCGGCGCTCCTCCCCAAAGGGAAGGACGTCGAGGTCTTTCCGATCGAGGCCACGCTCGAGCCGGCCGGGACCGAGGTGATCAAGCCCGGCATGACCGCCGACGTGCGCATCCAGATCGAGACGCGCAAGAACGTGCTGCGCCTGCCCATCGAGGCCGCCACCAAGGAAAAGGAGCGCTACTTCGCCACGCGGGTCAGCGGCCAGCCCGACGCCAAGGGGCTGGTGCGCACCGAACGCGTCCCCGTCACGGTGGGGGCGCGAAACGACCGGGACCTGGAGATCCTTTCCGGCCTGCGCGAGGGGGAGCGCGTGCTCATCAAGCCCCCTTCGGCCGACGCCAACGAGTGGAAGTGAGACGCCGCCGTGTGGCTCGAATACCTGGGCATCGCCGCGGCGGTCCTTCGCGCGCACAAGGTGCGGTCGCTGCTCACGGTCCTCTCGATCACCATCGGCGCCTTCTCGATCGTCCTCATGACCTCGCTGGCCGACTCGGGGCTGAAGACGCTCCTCGTCGGCGTCGAGGAGCTCGGCGGCTCGCAGCTCCTCTCCGTCTGGCGCAAGCCGCCTGACGCGAAGGAAGCGCGCCAGCTCTCCTACACGCGCGGCCTGACCCGCGCCGACGCCGCGGCCGTCGAGGACATCCCGCACCTGCGCAGCGTGACCCAGCTCGCGGTCCTCGGCGGCAAATCGGCCCAGACCGACGCGGGCCGCCAGCGTCCGGTGGACCTCGTGGCCTCCGACCCCCGCTTCTTCTCCTTCTTCCGGTACCGCGCCGCGCAGGGCCGGCTCTTCGACGCCCGCGACGCCGCGCTCCACGCGCGCGTCTGCGTGATCGGCGACACGCTCGCCGAAAAGCTCTTCGACCGCGGCACGGACGTCGTCGGTCGCTCGCTCCAGGTGGCCAAGCTGCGCTGCCGGATCGTCGGTCGCCTGGAGAAGGTGGATCGCTGGGGGATCCGCTTCGGTTGGGACTGGGACAACGTGCTGGTCCTCCCGCTCGAGGCGCTCTCCGACGTGAGCCTCGGCGAGCTCGACGCCGCTCGCCAGCTCTTCCTGCAGACCGAGGGCCCCGCCTACAACGACGTAGTCAAGCGCGTGATGAACGCGCGCCTCCTGGTGCGGCACCACGACGTGGACGACTTCGCTATCTTCGACCTCGAGAAGCGGCTGGCCGGCTTCGTGAAGGTCTTCCTGATCATGAAGGTGATCGTCGGACTGCTCGCCGCGATCACGCTGCTCGTCGGCGGCGTCGGGATCATGAACATCATGCTCGTCTCCGTCGCCGAGCGCGTCCGCGAGATCGGCATCCGCAAAGCGCTCGGCGCCACTCCCACCGACATAGGGCGCCAGTTCCTGGTCGAGGCGGCCCTGCTCTCCGGGGCAGGGGGGCTGCTCGGCGCGGCGTGCGGCGTCGCCTCGGCCCTCGGCGCGTCGGCGCTGATCCGCCACTTCAAGCCGAGCTGGGTCACGAGCGTCTCGCAGCCAGCCGTGCTGGCCTCGCTCCTCGTGGCCACGGTGATCGGTCTGCTCTTCGGCTACTTCCCGGCTCGACGCGCGGGACGCCTAGACCCCGTCCAGGCGATGCGGGGCTAGCGCATGTGGACCGCCCTCGCCGACCAGCTCGCCACGGTGCTGCACACCTTCCGCCACAACAAGGGGCGCAGCCTCCTCACTCTGCTCGGCATGATCATCGGTGCCGGCTCGATGGTGCTCCTCTCGGGGCTGCTCGCGGGGGGCAAGGAGGCCCTGCTCTCGACCAATCAGTTCATCGCCGACGCCGACGTGATCGAGGTGCGAAGCAGCGAAGCGCCACCCCGGCAGCGAGGCCGTACCGCGCGGCGGCTCGAGTTCGCCGACGCCGACGCGCTCGACGGGAGCGAGTCCATCGGTCGGGCGCGAACCGAGGCCGAGCTCTTCGACTGGGGCCGCTGGGCACGGGCCGGCACCCGCAAAAAGCGCGTCCTCGTGCTCGGCGCTTCGGACCGCGCGCTCTCGCTCTACCGGGTGGAGCTCGCCCGGGGTCGTTTCATCGACGCGCACGACCTCGAGCGTCGCGCACGCGTCTGCGTGGTGGGCGACGAGGTCTGGCGCGAGCTCCTCGGCGCACCCGCGAGCCTCTCGGGCATCTCGCTCCAGGTCTCGGGCCTGCGCTGGGAGGTGGTGGGGGTGCTCAAGCGCAAGCCGCCGCTGGTAGCAGGCCCGGGGATCTGGATGTGGGACCGCCGCGTCGTCGTGCCGGCGACGACCTTCGCCGCCTCGATCCGGCACACGCGGCGCATCGACGAGCTCTACGTGCGACTCCTCCCCGCCCAGGAGCCGCTGATGGAACGGCTCGTGCAAACCGAGCGGCTCGTGACGAGCGTGCTCACGCGGCGCCACCACGGCGTGGAGAACTTCCGCCTCTCGGGCAACGACAAGGGCCAGAAGGAGCAGGAGCGGCTCATCTTCCTCGTGATCAACGTGCTCATGCTCTGCACTGCGGCGCTCTCGCTCTTCGTGGGCGGCATCAACATCATGAACATCATGCTGGTCACGGTGACCGAGCGGACGCGCGAGATCGGGATCCGCCGCTCCCTCGGTGCGACGCCGGGCAACATCCTGCGCCAGTTCCTCGTCGAGGCCGCGATCGTCTCGGCGGTCGGCGGCACGATCGGGGTCGTCGGCGGGGCGGCGCTGGTCTTCCTCGTGACGAAGGGGCTCGCCGCCTGGCTCGGCGCCTGGAACGCGCACTACGAACTCTGGGCCTTCGCGCTGGGCCTCGGCAGCAGTCTCTTCGTCGGCATGCTCTTCGGGCTCTACCCCGCGTGGCGGGCGGCGCGCATGGATCCGGTCGAGGCGCTGCGGTACGAATAGGCGGCGCGAGGCGATCCACACCTCGCCGAGAGAGGCAGAGCACTTGCCGTGACCGCACCCGTACATCGATATTCCGTGGCCGAGGCCTTGGCGGCCATCGGAGCTGTGTGGCAGGGGGGACGCGCGCTCCTCGGGAGCGGCACCTGGGTCGTGGAAGGAATGACTCGCCTCGGGTTGCTGCAGCTCGAGGGGAACAAGCGGCCGCACCTGCTGTGGCACGGGTACGTGGGAGACGAGGACGTCGCCCCGTTGCGGGCCGCTCTGGAGCAGCGGGGCAGGGTGTTGCCGGGAGGCCTCGACTTCATGTTCCAGACGCCGTGGAAAGTCGCCTGGACCGAGGGAACGGAGGTGATCGAGCTCTTCGACCGGGGAGGGCTACGCTGCGTGGCCACGCACAAAGACCTCTCGCTCCATCCGCGGGTCGGCGCAGCACGCCGCATCCCCGTCGGCTCGGTGCGCGCGGTGCAGGCCGAGGGCTACGCCTACCGCTCGGCCAGTCGGGTCCGGCTGGTGCTCGACGACAACCGGCTCGTGGGGGTGCTCTCGGCGATCGACCTGCTCGCGCCCTGGGCCGACGACCCCTGGGGGATCTACGAGGGCTGGACGACGCGCGCCGCGGCGGCGCTGGCTACCCGGATCGGCGTCCCGGTGGTGACGCTGTCCTGACCGGCACGCAGGGACCCGGTCGAAGCGCCGCGGTACCTTCAGCGCGCTACTTGCCGAAGAGCTTGCTGAAGAAGCCGCCCTTCTTGGGCGGCTCGGCGGGCTCGCTGGCGCGAGTCACCGTCTCGGCGACATCCAGCGTGCCGTCGGCGCCCACCACGAGGAAGCGGGTCTGGATCAGCCGCTCGATGCCCGAGCCGTAGAGGAAGCGAAAGAGGTACTTCCCGAGCGCGACCGACTCGCCGCCACGCAGCACGTGGCGCTTGCCGTCCTCGAGCATCCGGCGGTCGACCCAGAGCTCGTTGTAGGCCTCGCTCTCCTCGATGGCGAGCTGCGTGGCGGTCAGCCAGCGAAAGCAGCAGTGATGCCGCGAGACGGAGTACTCGGGGATGACGATGGCGTTGTCGCGTGTGCGACCGAGGTGCACCGGCTGGTCGCTCCGCGGGATGAACCAGACCCCGTCGGTGATATTGCAGGGCTCGGCGCGGAAGTCCTCCGACGTGGTGCCCGTGGTGTGCGCGTCCGCCGCCGCCTGATCGACCCCCTCGGGCGTCACCTCACCACCGAAGAGATCCACGCTGCGCGTGCGCCCCTCGAAGTCCTCCTCCTCGACGAGGTTGGCGACCTTCCCGATCCCCACGAGCGCCGGCAGATAGCTCTTGGCCCGACGCTCGTCCTTGGACAACCGCCGGTACTCGACCACCAACTCGTCGACGGTCGCGCGGAGGTTCATGGGCTGGACGAGCTTTCTTGCAGGCGGAACGCCACGCGCACGGTTCTCGACCCTCTCCGTGTATTTTAGCGGTCCTAACGAGCGCAAACCAGCACGCCCCTGCCCCGCACCACCGGCCACTCCCGGAGCCAGGGCCGCGCCACCGACCCGTGGGAATCCAGGGACCTAGCCCTGGCACGACGAATGCTCTACTCCACATGCCCCATGCGACGCGCGTCCCGACCCACCGTCTGCCTGCTCGCTGCGCTGCTCCTCTGCTGCGGGCAAGCCCCCGCGTGGGCGCGGCCTGGCGCGGTCCAGGCGGTGAACGCCGTCGCCGACGCGTACACCCGCGCGCTCCGGCGACAGACCCTCCGGCCCACCCTGAGCGCGCAGTCCTTCTCGGCCTGGCTGCGCGCCCTCTCCCACTACGAGGAGCGCCTGGCCCGAGTCGACCCGGCCCGGCTCGACGCGCAGGGGCGCATCACGTACCGCATGCTCAAGGCCGACTTCGCGAGCCAGCGCGAGGCGCTCACGCAAGGCTGGACGGTGCGCGACCTCCACGGCTTCGTCGGCGTGACGGGCATCGTGGACGCGCTCGACGAGCTCGACCGCAGCTCGGTGGCCGGTTGGCGGCGCACGCTGACCGTCCTCGCACGCACGAGCCGCTACGTCGACGGCTTCCTCGAGCTGCAAAACCAGGCGCTGGCCGCCGGCACCGTGGGTCCCAAGCTCGCCATCCGCTCCGCGCTCGCCACCCTGGCGCCGCTCGTGAGCCGTCGCGCCGATCGCAACCCATTTCTGGCCCTCGAGCGGGAGCTCGCGGAGAGCCTCGCCGGTCGTCCCGAGCTCCCGGCGCTCCAGGCCGAGCTCCGCGACCTGCTGCGCGAGAACGTTCTGCCGGCCCACCGGCGCCTCGCGACCCACCTGGCGAAGCGCGTCCTCCCCCGCGGCGGGAAGGTCGGTGCCGACCGCGAGGTCTACCTGCGCCACATGGCCGCGCACCTCGGGCCCGACCACGCCTCGCCCGAGGAGCTTCACGCCTGGGGTCGCACCGAGGTCGAGCGGCTCCGCGGCGAGCTCTGGAAGGTGGCGCGCACCGTCGAACCCAGCGCCCGCTCGGTGGAGGAGGCGCTGGCCAAGCTCCGGGCGCGCCGCGCCAACCACTTCGGCACGGCTGACGCGCTCCTCGGCGCCGTGAAGGGAGAGATCGCGCACGCCCGGCGCGTGGCCCGCAAGATGGCCCCGCTGCCGAAGAGCCGCGTGGAGGTGGCGCCGGTGCCGAGCTACATGGAGACCACCACCGCCGCGCTCTACTGGCTCAAACCCGGCCCGCCGAGCAAGCTGGTGGGCGAGATGCAGATCAACGTCGGTCCGCTGCTCGGACAGCAGCTCCGGCACGAGCTCGCCACGCTCGCCACGCACGAGGTCTGGGGCGGCCACCATCTCGCGGCGGTCGTGGCGATGCGGCAGAAAGGGCTACCCAAGTACCGGCGCGAGGCCTCGTTCACCGCCTTCGACGAAGGTTGGGCCCTCTACGCCGAGCAGTGGCGCGACGAGCAGGGAGCCTTCAGCCCCGAGGAGCGCGTGGGGTTTCTCGTCGGACAGCTCTGGCGCGCGGCGCGGCTCGTGGTGGATACGGGCCTGCACACGGGCACCCTTTCACCAACGGCCGCCACGGCCTATTTCCAGCGCAACGCCTTCACCTCGCGCACCGCCGCCAAGGCCGAGATCGAGCGCTACGTCGCCGAGCCCGCCCAGGCCCTCGCCTACTACGTGGGCAAGACCCAGCTGCTCGCGCTCCGCGAAGCCGTGCGAAAGACGCTCGGTCGGCACTACGACGAACGCGCGTTCCACGCCAAGCTGCTCAGCCTCGGTTCGGTGCCGCTCGCCGAGGCACGCGAGGCGATGCTCGAGTGGGCCGAACGCCGCCGGTGCCGTCCGTTGCCGAACGGCCGGCCCCCGTGCTAGACGGGTCGGACCATCGCCGTCGGAGGAACCGATCTTGGGCCTGCGCCCCCTTGGGATCGTCGCGTGCTTCGGGCTCGCCGTCGGCGTCGTCGCGCTGTCGGCCCGACCGGCCCGCGCGCTCCCGGCCGGCTTCGAGCTTCGCGCCCCCTTCCCCTGCGGGACGGTCTATCGCCTCTACTGCGGCTATAGCGGCATAGGCCCGAGCGGGTCGAGCTGCTCGGGCTTCCACTCGGGCCCCGACGTCTACGCCATAGACCTCAACTACTCCTTCGTCGCCGACGTGGGCGGCGACTACAACCAGGCGCCGAAGGGCCTCGGCAAGCCGGTGACCGCGGCCGCCGACGGAGTCGTGGCCTTCGCGGGTCTGACGAACGGCGGCTACGGCTATGCCGTCCTGCTGCGCCACGAGACCAGCGACAGGGTCTACACCACGCTCTATGCGCACCTGCAGAGCACGGCGGTGAGCCAGGGGGCGCGCGTGAAGACAGGAGATACGATCGGCGCGCTCGGCCAGTCCGGCGGGCAGAGCATCGCCCACCTCCACTTCGTCCTGCGCAAAGGGGGGGACACCTTCTCGGGCACGGCGCTCCAGCCCGAGCCCCTGAGCGGCGCGACCGGGCTGAAAGCGGGCCAGCGCCTGACGGTGGGCTGCGTCGCCCCGCCGCCGCCCGATGCCGGCGTCACGCTGCCTCGCGATCGGGGAGTCTCTCCACCTCCGGCCGACGCGATGCCCCTGGCGCGCGACGCCCGACCGCTCGCGGACCTCGGCGGGAAGGCTCCCGCGGGGGACGGCGACGATCGAACGCAGCTCGATCCGCTCACGACCCGGCTCTACGGCGGCTGCTCGGCGGGGGCCGAGGGGACGCTCCCGCTCTCGATTCCTCTGCTCCTGCTGGCACTCCTCTGGTCGACCGTGTCTCGCCGGCGCCGGCGCGTGTAGCCACTCAGCGCCGAAGGGGCCAGGCCTCGCGCCTGCCGAATTTCCAACACTTGCCAGGACGCGCGTTGGCCCGAGGCATGCAGTTGTCGACCCCGCTAGCCCTCGAGCGCCCGCCCGGCGCCTCGTGGGCCCGGTCGCCTCCAGGAGAAGCTCCCATGCGTCGTCACCACCGATGGATTCTCTTGCCGATGCTCGCGCTCGCCTGGCCCGCCGCGGCCAAGGAGCAGAAGCCGGCCCCCGTCACCGACGCCGCCGGCTCGGCGCGTACCGCCTACCGGCAGACCATGCGCGAGCGAGGCTACTCTGGGGCCGCCATCCGGCTGGGCGTGCGGTTGCTGCCCACGACCGGTGAGGGCGCCAAGGTGCGTGACATCGGAGACCTGCCCGTCTCGGAGTACGCCCTCGCCGGCGCCAGGGGCGAGCAGGCGAGCTGGTATCGCTACGAGTGGAAGCCGGGCGAGGTGACGCGCGGAGCCTGGCGGGCCTCGGTACCCGGCACCGGCAAGGGCTGGCAGCGCAGCCTCACGACGGGCGTCCACGCGGGCCCGCTCTCGATGGCCCTCAGCAAGCACGGCGTGGCGGAGCTACGCAACGAGCAGACCTCCACCAGCCTCTGGTGGGCCGGCGATTACCTCGGCGCGCCGGTGAGGTTCACCGAATCCGCCCGCGTGGTGCAGGTCAAGCCCGGGTTCTTCGTCGTGAACTACTCGGTGAAGGCCACGCATCAGGCGAACGGGACCCCGCTCGAACGCCCCATCGATGCGAAGAGGACCGTGGTCGTGAAGATCTCGGGTGACTCCAAGGTCTGGCCGCTCACTCTGGAGCAGCTCTGGAACAGCAGCGACGGAAACCCGCACCATCCCGAGGGCGCCACGGGCCAGTGGCTGCATCAGGTGTTCTTCGAGGGGATCCGGCCGCACGTGGTCAAGGAGGGACTCCACCTGAGCTCGGGGCACGACATGCGACGCTTCCCCTTCAGCGTGGGGGTCTACAGCTACCGACAGAACGAAGGCCCCACCTGGATCGCCGCCGGGAAGCTGGGGGCGTTCGGTCGCGCCCTGCTCGCCGTCGAGAATCACGAGCTCGCGCGCTCCTGGGGGGTGGGCGGCATGCTCAAGCTGGCCGCCGCGTCGTTCGGCAAGTAGAGGCCCCAACCCCAAGAATCCGCACGCCTCACGCGGCGCGATCGAGGATCCGTCGCACGTAGATCGCGAGGTGCGCCGGCGAGAAGGGCTTCGACACGTAACCGAGGCCTCCGCCCCGCTCGAGAGCCGCCGAGATCGCCTCGCTCCCCCGCGCCGTCATCAGCACCACGCGCAGCCGGGGCTTGAGCTGCGAGGCGATCTGGGCCAGCTCGAGGCCGTTCACCTCCGGCATGAAGAAGTCCGTCAGCAGGAGGTCCACGGTGCGCTCTCCGCCCCGGAGGAGCGCCAGCGCCTCGTCGGCGCGACCGGCCTCCAGCACGTCGTACCCGAGAGGCGCGAGCGTTTCCCGGATCAGCCTTCGGATCGCGTGCTCGTCGTCCACCACCAGCACGCACTCCCGGCCGCGCGGAAGGACCGCCGGCCGCACGACCTGCCGCTCCTCCGCGACCTCCGCGGTGAGCGGAAGCCGCACCAGGAACGTCGTGCCCTTCCCCGGCGCGCTCCGCACGGTCACGCTGCCGCCGTGCTGCACCGCCACCTCGCGCACGGTCGCGAGCCCCAGCCCCGTGCCATGCGCCGGCCCCTTCGTCGTGAAGAAGGGCTCGAAGATCCTCTCGTGCAGCTCGGGGTCGATCCCCTCTCCAGTGTCGGTCACCTCGACGATGGCGACGTCGCCACCCTCCCCCTCGGGACCCGGCGCCCCCTCCTCGGGGCCGCGCCGCACCCGGATCGTGAGCCGTCCCCCGCGCGGCATGGCGTCCCTGGCGTTCACGGCCAGGTTCAGCAGCAGCAGCTCGAGCTGCGCGCTGTCGCCGCGCACGTTGAGCCCCTCCGCTCCCTCGAGCGCGAGCTCGAGCGTGATCTCGTCCCCGAGGGTGCGCCGGAGGAGCTTGCCCAGGCCCTCGACGACTCGCACGAGGCTCACCGCGCACAGCTCGGCCGGCTGCTTGCGCGAGAAGGCCAAGAGCTGCCGCGAGAGCAGCACCGCGCGCTGGGTCGCCTCGCGGATCGCCCCCAGGTCCTCCGCCACGAAGCTCTCGGGGTCGAGGCGTCCGAGCGCCAGCTCGGCAAAGCCGCCGATCACGCCGAGGAGGTTATTGAAGTCGTGCGCCACCCCTGCCGCGAGCTGCCCGAGGACCTCCATCTTCTGCGCGTGCAGCAGCTGCGCCCAGAGCCGCTCCCGCTCCTCCTCGGCCCGCTTGCGCTCCTGGATCTCGCGCACGAGCTCGCGGTTGGATGCCTCGAGCGCCGCGGTGCGCTCTCGAACGCGGTCCTCGAGCGTCCGGTGCAGCTCCTCGAGCATCAGGTTGCGCACCTCGGCCGCGTCCTTCTCGCGCGTGAGGTCGTCTCGCTCCACCCGCAACGCGGAGGCCCTGCCCGTCGCGGCCCGGCGGCTCCGGTCCAGCTCGCCGATCGTCAGCGTCAGAAGCTTGGCCTTCTCCTGCGCGAGGTAGCTCACGCAGCGCATGTGGAGCGCCCGCTCGAGGAGCTCCCGGTTCGTGGCCTGCACGTCGTCCACGTGCCGGATGCCAGCCTTGCGGATGTCGTCGCGCATGCGGGCCCCCTAGGTCGCATCCATGGCGCAGGGCAGGGCTTTCAGGAAGGCGATCGCCTCCTTCACCTGCGAGCCCTGCAAGATCGAGCCGTGCTGGGGACAGATGCGCTGCACCGGCAGCTCGGCCACCTGGTCCATGCAGCGGGCGAGCAGCTCCCGCGTCGGCATGTAGAGCCGGTGAAAGGCCGCCATGGGGGTCAGGAAGTCCCCCTTGGCGAAGAGCGCCCACTCCTCGGAGAGCCCGCCGAAGAGGTCGCTCGTGAAGAGCGTCCCCGAGGTGCCGTCGAAGGTCATGATCGCCCCCGGGGAGTGCAGAAACGGCGTCCAGAAGAAGTCCAGGCGCCGACCGCTCTTCAGCGTCAGCGTGTAGTTGTTCCGGTCCACGGGATAGAGCTCCGAGCGCAGCCCGTAGTGCCGGATGAGCCGGACGGTGTTCATGTGCGCGGCGATGCGCAGGTCGGGGCGGTCGATCACGTCCTCGACCACGGGCAGGTTGCCGCAGACGTCCGGGTCCTGGTGCGAGGCGACGATCAGGCTGATCTCGGCGGGGCGCACGACCTCGATCACCTTGCGCATGATCACCGGGAAGTCGGGGATCGACCCCGGGTCGATGAACACCGCCTCTTCCTCGTCGAGGAGCACGTACGGATTGCAGTGGAGCTTGGTCTCCTCTTCGTAGAAGCCGACCCACGAGATCTCGTGCGTCACCGCCACCGCGTCGTCGTAGCGATCCTTGGCCATGGTTTCTCCCCCTCCGGCCGCCGGCCGCGACCGCCGCCCCAGTCTAGCGCACGGCGTCGTCGATTCCACCCGCGGGAGGCGGGCCGAGAAGCTGCGCCTCGGGGAGGGCTTGGAACTCGGCCAGGTCCCGGACGTGGATCCCCACCACGGAGAGGCGCGCGTTCGCGCCGTGCAGGAGCTTGGCCCTCATGTTCGCGCCGTCCCGCGAGCGGCTGATCCCGAGCTCGTGAAAGAGCCCGCGCCCCGGCGCGACCTCGGCGTTCGGCAGCCAGTCCATGCAGTTCCCCTGCAGCCACTCGGTGTCGCTCGGCTGCGCGCGGGCCGCGAGCCAGTCCCGAAGGTGAGGCAGCCGGTCGGAGAGCTCGACAGCCATCGAGTAGCCGAGCGCGTCCGGGTTCAGGTGCGCGCTCGAGTGGTCCTCCCAGCGCGGGTGGGTCCCGTTCACGTTGCGCGCCCAGTAGTAGATGTCGCCCGGCTGCACCACCAGGCCGAGGTGCTTGTTCTCGCGCCCGACGAGGTCGTACTTCCGGCTGAACGGAGCGTCCGGGTAAACCAGCGCGTAGCGGAGCAGCACGCTGCCGTTCGCTGCCGTGAAGCAGCGCTGGAAGTCCTCCCACGCGTCGCGCAGCACGGGCACGCACACTCGCTCTACCCGGCGCCAGGCGGGCCCGGCCGAGACCACGCGGACCGGAAAGCCATGGCGCGCGGCATAGGCCCGAGCCTCGGCCGCGAGCCGCCCCGGCTCGGCGAAGGCCCTCCCGGACGGAAGCAGGCCCAGCCAGAGGATTGCGGCCACGAAGGCCAGGGCGCGCGCGCAGGTCACAGGTGCCCGTCAAGCAAGGTCCGTACCCTGGACGGGCCTTCGCCGACTCCATATTTCCTTCGTGATCACGAGGCGCACGACGCGAGTGCGCCCGGCGCCGGCGCGGGTTCTCCTCGGAATCCGGAGCCGCCTCTCTCTCTTTTGGCTGCTGACCGGAGAGCCCGCCCGCGCTAGCATCCCGCCGCCAGTTGGCGCAGTCTTACCCCCGCGGCCATAGGTGGCCGCGCGCTTCGAGAGGTATATAGATGGTGCGGCGTTTCCTCGCGACGATCGGGCTCCTCCTCGTTCCGACGCTGGCCTGGGCCGGCCCCCCGCGGGGCGCCCAGACCTGCACCCCCCCTCCGGGCCTCGACATCGACGTGGCCAAGCTGCCGGCCTTCCGCCGCCCGAAGGGGATGATGCACATCGACGCGGGCCCGAGCTCCGACAGCGGCACCCTCGCCGCCTGCAAGGAGGCCCTCGCGCAGAAGGGGGTCTGCCGTCTCGGGGACATCGTGGTGGTGGACGTCGCCCCGTACCTGGTGCGCGCCGGCCGCTGCGAGCGCGACCCCAAGGAGACGGAGGCCTACGCCATGTCGCCGGTGAGCTTCAACACCGCCCTCCAGCGCGTGCAAGGCCTCTCGGACTACGTCGATCGCTTTCAGACCTACGTCTTCTTCATGAACTTCAAGCACACCTCGGGGGCCACGGTTCCTCCCGACCAGACCCAGGACTGCCCCCTCGCCTATCACTTCGAGCTTTCCTATCAAAGTCGCCAGATCATGAATATCAAGGGCATCGGGCGGCCGTACAACCCGCTCCCCGAGGGGAATCAGCTCCACGCGATCATCAATATGTGGGGGCTCTGGGACTGGACGGACAAGGAGATGACCGATCCGACGGAGGTGCAGCCCCTCAACATCCTGACCCACGAGACGGAGCACGACGTCTGCTGCTACATCAACTACATCTCCGACGGGAAGGTCTACGACGACCTGATCGGCCAGCAGGGCGCGCACTGGAGCCTGTACCTCAACACCTTCGGCGAGCTGATGTACGGCTGCAACTGGCGCGAAGAGGGTAACGGCACCTTCTACGCCGTGCCGCCGGTGCGGGGCACACGCCCGCTCGACCTCTACCTGTGGGGGCTCATCCCCCCCGAGCAGGTGCCGCCCATCTTTCGCGTGGACACCTCGGACCGCAACTGCACGCTCAAGCCCAGCACGCTCGAGGGGCTGACGAAGGACTGCGCCGAGCTGGAGATCGGGGGCGGCCTGAAGTGCAAGGACGACCTGGAGGCCTGTCTGAAGAAGTTCGACGTCTGCCTCGACCCGCCGTACTACCGCACCCTCGCCGGAGGGTGCGCCCCGTACACCGGATCGGAGGTCCAGTCGCCGGCGTACATCACGGCCAAGGGGAAGAAGAAGCCCGTCACGATCCAGAACATCATCAACGGCAACGGAGACCGCTTCCCCGACTGGACCGAGTCGTACAAGACCAACACCCAGCTCTTCGTGCTGCTGGTCGGCAAGGAGGGGCTGAAGCAGGAGAGCCTCGACCGGCTGAACACCTACCGTCGCGCCTTCTCCCGGCACCTCTACAAGGCCACCGGGCATCGCCTGCGCAACAAGAACACGTGGGACTCGACCGTGGACCACGCGCTCTGGGAGTGGGGCGGCGCGCCGCAGTGGAAGGACGACATCGAGCTCGAGGGCTGGCGGGGCGCAGAGCTCAAGCAGCCTCTCGCTCTCGAGAACGGCGAGCTGGTCTTGCCGCTCAAGGGAGCCGCCTCGGGGATGAGCGCGGAGAACGTGCGCCTGAACGGAAAGCACTTCGACGCGCTCCAGGTCGTGATGACGGTCCCGTCTCTCAAGGACGACAAGACCGGCGGGCCGCGACTGCTCCACGGGAAGTGGGTCCTCGAGCACGCCGCGGGCAAGCAGGAGGTGCGCTTCCCCATCGCCGCCGACGGGCTGAAGCACAACGTGACGGTCCCCGTCCCCGCGAAGACGATCAAGGCCGGCGCCTGCACGGACTGCGTGGCCCTGTGCAAGAACGAGGGGAAGCCCGGCGAGGGCTGGTACGACAGCTGCTCGGGCGCGCTGGTCAAGGCGGGCGCGTGCAAGACCAAGGAGGGGCTCACCGCGTGCGGGCCGTACTGCGCCGGCCAGGGCACCGCGAGCGAAGGGTGGCGCGATTCGTGCGCGACGGAGCTCGACAAGGTCTACACGAAGCTCACCCTCGTTCCCGTGGACGACCCGGCCGCGGCCTCGCTCGGCGGCCCGGTGCGGGTGGATCGCGTCGATTTCTTCCGCGTGGCCGACGAGGTCACCGACGAGAAGAAGAAGAAGGACGGCGAGAAGGACTACGACGGAGACGGGCTGGTCAACGCCTTCGACAACTGCCCGAAGCAGGCGAACCCGCTGCAGACCGACTCGAACATCGACGGCGAAGGGGATGCCTGCGGGGACTTCGACTCCGACGGCGTGGTGAACGCCCGCGACAACTGCCCGTCGGTGGTGAACTCGCTCCAGCAGGACGAGGACAAGGACGGCCTGGGCAACGCCTGCGACCCGGACTACACGAGCGGGTGCAGCCTCGGGGGTGCCGGTGCCGCGGGGGGCTGGATGCTGCTCGTCCTCGCCCTCCTCGCCCTCGCCTTCCGCCGCGCGCGCTAAGGGACCTGAGCGCCGCCTGTCTCCGCGCTCGTCCCGGGCGCGGCCGGGTCGTATACTGAAGGGGCTCCATGGCCCGCATCATCGAGCTCACCTGTCCGCAATGCTCGTCGCACGAGGCGGACTCCCTCGGACACGACCAGTTCCGGTGCACCTACTGCTCCGCGGTCTTCCTCGTCGAGCGGAAGCGGCCCACCGCGCCCGTGGTCGTACAGCCCACGCCGCGGAGCGCTCCCCTGCGGGCCTCGCTGGCGAAGGGGGTGGTGGTCGTCGTCGCGATCGCCATCTTCGTGGCCGCCGTCGGGCTCATCGCCGTGATCAAGCAGTTCGGGCGCGGCCCGACCGAGGCCGAGCTCCGCACGCGTCTCTCGGGGACCAGCGGGGTGCCCCGCGTCCGGGTCCCCTCGATCCAGCGCACCAGCGCGGAGGCCAGCCCTCCGCCGAAGGCCGAGCTCCGCGACGTGCAGCACGCCCGCCTGCCGCGCGGAACCGACATCTGGATCGGCACCCTCGCCAACACGGGCCAGGTGCCGATCGAGCGCCCCTCGGCGCTGGTCAGCCTCTTCGACGCGCAGGGCAAGCGCGTCGGCGAGCACCACGGCTGGGCCCCGATCGAGCTCCTCGCGCCGGGGCAGACGACTCCCGTGCTGGTGATGATCATGCGCGCCCCCGTCTACTCCCGCTTCGACGCTGCGCCGGGCGAGCTCCGCACGACGAGCTACTCCCCTCCGCAGCTCGCCACGATCAAGGTCACCGAGCAGACCGTCCAGCCCTACCTGACCACGATGCAGCAGATCGTCGGCACGGTGCGGAACGTGGGGAGCAAGCCCGCGCGCTTCGTCCAGGTGATCGCCGTCGGCCGCGATGGGGACGGCAAGCTGGCCTCGTACGCCTCGAACTACGTGAGCCGCTCGGACCTCGCCCCGGGCGCCGAGAGCGGCTTCTCCGTCACGTCCGGGACCTTCGAGATCCGGCGACCGGCGCGCTTCGAGGTCTTTGCCGTGGGACGTGAGTAGCGGGGACCGGGAGGAGTCGGCAATGGGCGCCCCGCCGAAGCGCCGCTGGCCGGTGGCCGGCGCCCTTCTCGTCGGGGTGCTGCTGCTGACGAGTTGCCGCTTGCTCGCTCGTTACGCGCCGACCGACGGCCCGACCGATGGAAGCGCCGCGGGCGAGACGGGCGCGAGAGACGGTCAGACCGCCGAAGCGCGCGCCGGAGGCGATGGCCTGGGCACGGAGCGCGGAGTCCTGGGCGGCGACGGCGCGGCGACCGACGCAGCCCGTCCTTCGGATGGGCGTCCCCCGACCGATGGTCGCGCGCCCGACGCGATGCGCCCGCCGGATCAGCGCGCCCCGGATGGGGGCGGCGTCGCCAGCCTCTGCAGCGATCCGTCGCTGCTCCTGCACCTGGATTTCTTTCCGCCCTGGGGCGGGACCGTGACCCAGGTGCTTCGTGACAAGCACGACGGCGACCTTCCCATCGCCCCCATCGCCACTATTACCACCGACAAGGACGGCAAGCCGGCGCCGAGCGTCCGCGTCACCACGACCCACGACGGCTGGACCTACGGCGGAAGTAACCTGGGACCACGCGAGGGAACCGCCGCTCTCTGGGTTCGCCCGGACTACGACCCGCAGAACCCGGGTTCGACGTACAGCTCGGGCGAGTTCCTCGAGCTACTGTCGGGCAGCCTCACCATTGGTGGCTCGACCTATCTGCTCGCCCTTCGCCACCGTCCGGATCTGGCTCAGGTCCGAGCCGAGCTACACGACCTGTCGAAGGGCCAACTCCTTGTCGCGGCCGGCGTGCCTCACACCGCGCTCGTGCGTGGAAGCTGGACCCACTTCGCGGCTGTCTGGAACACGCCTAAAGCCACCGTGATGCTGTACGTGAACGGACGGCTGCAGGGCTCCGCTGGTTCCGCGACCCTTCCGACGGGGACCCCGGTGAGCAACCTTCTGCGCGTCGGCGGACGAGGCCAGACCCAGATCGCGAGCCTCTCGTTTCAGGGGGCCATCGATGCCGTGCTGAGCTTCTCGCGCGTCCTCACCGACGCCGAGCTCAAGACGCTGGCGACCGAGAGCTGCCCGCTGATGACCGCGATCCCCTTTCCCTGAGGCCGGCTCCCCGACGTGTCCATGCCCTCCGAGCTCCTCCTCGCCACGGTCAACGCGCGCTACGCCCACGCCAGCCTCGGGCTGCGCTACCTCCTCGCGAACCTGGGTCCGCTCGCGCCGCGGGCCGAGCTCCTCGAGTTCGTCCTCGGGGAGCGGCCGGCGGAGCTGGCGGAGAAGCTCCTCGCACGGCGCCCGCGCCTCCTCGGCCTCGGGGTCTACGTCTGGAACGCCGCGGTGACGCGCGAGGTGGTGGCGATCGTGAAGGCCGTGGCCCCGGAGGTGGTCGTCGTGCTCGGAGGCCCCGAGGTGAGCCACGAGCTCGACGGGCAGCCCATCGTGGCCCTCGCCGACCACGTGGTCACCGGCGAGGGCGAGGTCGCCTTTCGCGAGCTCTGCACGCAGCTCCTCGCGGGGGGACGCGACCTGCCGAAGGTCTGGCCGGGCGGGACCCCCGACCTGGACGCGCTGGCCCTCCCCTACGCGCTCTACACCGACGAGGACCTCTCGCGGCGCGTGCTCTACGTCGAGGCCTCGCGCGGCTGCCCCTTCCGCTGCGAGTTCTGCCTTTCCTCGCTCGACGCCGGGGTGCGACGCTTTTCGCTCGAACGTCTCCTCCCCGCCTTCGACGCGCTCCTCGCCCGCGGGGCACGCGCCTTCAAGTTCGTGGACCGCACCTTCAACCTGCATCCGCGCACGAGCGAGGCGCTCCTCGACTACTTCCTCGAAAAGGAGCACGAGGAGCTCTCGCTGCACTTCGAGGTGGTGCCGGACCGCCTCCCCGACGGGCTCCGGGCGCGACTCGCCCGCTTCCCCGCCGGAGCCGTCCAGCTCGAGCTCGGCGTGCAGTCCATGGACCCGGAGGTGACCGCGCGCATCCGGCGCGAGCAGGACCTCGCGCTCCTCGCCGACAACCTGCGCTTCCTGCGTCAGCAGACGGGGACGCACCTGCACGCGGACCTGATTCTGGGCCTTCCCGGCGAGACCCTCGACGGCATCGGCCGGAGCTTCGACGCGCTCCACGCGCTCGGGCCGCACGAGATTCAGGTGGGCATCCTGAAGCGCCTGCGCGGCGCTCCCATCGCGCGGCACGAGGAGCCCTGGCGCCTGGTCTTCGACCCGGAGCCCCCCTACGAGCTCCTGCAGAGCCTCGCGCTCGACTTCGCCACGCTCCAGCGGCTCAAGCGCTTCGCGCGCTACTGGGACCTGGTCGCGAACAGCGGCAACTTCCGCGAGACGCTGCCGCTGCTCCTCGGCGCGGAGTCGGCCTTCGCCGCCTTCCTCGGCTTTTCCGACTGGCTCTACGACGAGACGGGGACGCGGGCCGGCATCGAGCTCCAGCGGCTGGTCGAGCTCGTGCGGCGCTACCTGACCGAGCTGCGCGGCCTCCCCGAGGAGAAGGTGGGCCCGACGCTGCTGCGTGACTACCTGCGCGCCGGGCGGAGAGTGCCCGAGTGCCTCGCGCGCTACGCGGAGGGCGCGTCGATGCCGGTGGTCCGCGAGAGCGACCCCGGCCGCTCCGCATTGCCGCGGCAGCGTCGCCACCGACGCTGAGACGACCGCAGTTACTTCACGTTCTCTGGGGCCCGGGGCGACGAGGGAGGGATCCAGGGACAGCTCTGCGTGGCCATGCAGGCCTCCTCGCGGAGCTCGCGACCACGGCTGCGAAAGAAGTGGCCGATCATATGGAGCAGCAGGGTGGTGGTGTCGAAGGCGCTGTTGGGCTCGGGCAGGTTGATCGTGTGCTGCCCCTTCGGGTTGATGAGCGGAATGCGCAGCGCGATGAGTCCGCGTCCGGTTTCCCGCGTGAGGCGCATCGGATGCGCTAGTCGCGGTGCTTCGGGCACGTGCTTCCCGTTAGAGTAGTCCTCGGGGTCCGCGACGAGCTCGAGCCCGTTGAAGCGCCGGAGCGCGGCGATCCCCTCGAGCACGTGACCGTCGATGAGCACGTTGTTCGCCGGTCGCCCGAAGCGGGGGTCGGGGCTCAGGTACTCGAGCGCCCCTGCCGCACGCGCCATCGCCGCCGTCGTCGAAACGGGCAGGATGGTGTCCCCCGCGGTGGCCAGGATGCAGACGCTGGCCCCCGGCTGGGCCCGCTCGTAGTCCTCCGTGTGGAGCGGCTCGAGCGCGATGTGCCGCGCGTAGTTGATCGGATCGGCCGGGTCCATCGCCAGCTGCCCTAGCCCGAAGAGGCGACGCAGGTCGGGGGTGTTCCGCTGGTAGCCGAGCCCCTCGGCCAGGGCCACGAGCGGCGCCCCCGCCGGATAGACCAGCCCCTCGAAGGTCACGTCCTCGGCGAAGCGATCGACCACCCGACGCGGCGCGTTCGAACCGGGAGCGAAGACGCGCACCTCGATGCGGTCCCCCGCCTCCTCGGTCTGCGCCAGGCGGACGGTCTTCGGGCCCGCCACGAGGTCGATCCCGTAGCGTCGTCGCCGCGCGAGGGCGTCTATCGCGTTCGAGGCCAGGTGAACGCGGAAGCGCCCCCGCTCCCCTGCCAGGGCCTCGGCGCGCTTGCCACTCGCCAGGTTGCGCACCTCGACCCGGTCGCCGACCTGCACCTCGAGACCACGCACGAGCACCCGCCGCTCCGCACCCACCGCCCCGGGCAGCAGCGCGACGAGGTCGACGTGCCCCGCCTCCCGCGTGGGCATGCCGACGTAGATCGGACCCATGGTCCGCAGCACCACCTTCTCGCTGATCGCCCCGAGCACCGTGCGGCCGGGGATCTGGTCCAGCCCCCCACCGCCCGAGGAGGGGACCGAGGCCACGATCACCGGCTCCACCGCCGAATACATCGCCGAGAGCACGCCCCCCATGCTGCTCCCCATGCTGAAGTAGTCCACCGCCGGTCCGCCCAGGTCCACCTTGCCGTCGCCGTCGAAGTCTCCCGCCAGCTCGGGTTTGCCGTCGCCGTTGAGGTCCTGCGTCCCCATGCGCACACCATCGAAGCTCCGGAGCACCCGCGTGAAGGTCAGGTTGTCGAGGATGCTCTGGCGGAGCAGGTCTCGCGTGTGGAAGAGATCGAGCGTGAAGGCGTCGCCCCCGTTGTCGGGGCGGCCATCGTTGTTCAGGTCGCGGGCCCGCCCCGGGGAGATGGCCTCGAGCGTGGGCGTCATCTTGAGCTGGTTCGTGAGGAGCCTGGCCAGCGGCATGTAGTCCGCCGGAAGCACGAGGCCGTGGCCGTAGCCGTCGATGGCGCAGCTCGCCAGACCGTAGCGCGCAAGGTAGCCCGCAAAGGCGAAGAGCTCGACGCGGCTCGTCCCGTAGCCGTGGGTGTAGACCACCACTGGAAAGGGGGCGCCGGAGCCGCGGTCCTTGCGCGGCACGACGCACCAGAAGGGTACCGTGTGCCGCCCGTAGCGCGCGTGGCCGGTCGTGCGGTCGAGCTCCCAGATCACCTCCTCGTCGGCGGGGTAGCCGGGGCGCGCGAGCCCCCGCTGATCCGCGAGCAGGTTCGGCCCCTCGAAGTCGCCGAGCACCACGTAGTCCACGTTGTCGTACGAGTCGCCGGTCGCCAACACCCCAGCAGAGTCAATGGCGGTCGCGGACTGAACCATACCCATGCTCAGCACGACGGGACCGACAATGCGGACGAAGGTCTGGAGCACACTCCCCGGCAGCCGGTAGGGCCCTCCGCGACCGTCGTAGGCCTTGACCAGCCGCACCTTCGGCTCGAACTCGCGCGCGAGATACGAGAAGGGACCCACCCCGTAGAGCCCGCGGCGCAGCGCCTCGAGGTCGCGCGTGCTCGGCTGCGTGGTGAAGCTCCAGGCGAAGGCCACGTCCTCGATCGTGAGTCCGTGGCGCGGCAAGAGCTCCGGCAGCTCCTTCAGCGCCTCGGTCTGCTTCAGATGGTTGACGTGCGAGAAGGGCGAGCGCACGGCGTGTCCGTCGGCGCCGACGAGTCGCTTGGTCAGCACCACCGCGTAGCGCGTCTCCTGGTCGAGCGGCACGACGGGCTTGGCGATCAGCGTGTTCGTGACCTTCTCGTAGAAGGTGAGCAGGTGGTCCCGCGGGTCGGCGCCCACGGGGTGCACGTTCGGTACGTCGAGCAGCCCGTCCCCGTCGGTGTCCTCCCCCGGGTCGAGCCGCCCGTTGCCGTTACGATCCTCGGCCGTGGTGTCGAAGAGCAGGTTCGCCACGTGGGCGCGCGGGTCGTTCTCCCAGTAGGCGTCCATCGACGGCAAGGCGGCCGGGAAGTTGCCCTGGTCGAAGTCGAGCAGCACCGCCTCGCCGTAGCGCGGCGAGGCACGGTCCAGGTTGATGAGGTAGACCGCGTCGTCCCCGAAGTCGCGGTTCTCCTTGTGTCGCCGGACGAGGTTGTCGAGGTCGAGGGGCGCGTCGAAGCTGACCGTCACGGCGCCGAAGCTCGAGAAGCCCTCGAGGTTGCTCGCCACGCGACGGATGCGGCGCTCGATCGCGGTCTCGGCCTCCAGGCTGAGATTCACCCGCCGGCCGGTGCCGGCCGAGGGGTCGGGGCGCGTCGCCACGTCGTTCGGCAGCGGCAGCTCGGGGAGCGGCAGCGCGTCCAGATCGAAGATCACCGTCGGCCCGGGACCCGGCTCGGTGAAGCCAAGCCCCTCGGGGCGAGGTCCGGCGCAGGCGCCGAGGACGAGGACGCAGACGGAGAGAGCGCGAGGCTTCATGAGACACCTGGAGGTACGTGACGGCGGAACGCGCAGGAGCTTACACCGGGGCGCGAGCTTACACCGGGGCGCCGGCCCGTAGACCGAAGAACGGCGTGGATGCTATACACGCCGGCCATGACGTCGGCTCCCGGCTACCGCGCTGCGTCGTCGCTCGCTCTCCTGCCCCTGGCTGTGCTCGCCGCCCTGAGCACCGCGGGTTGCCAGCGCGTGCAGGCGCGGAGCCTCGCCCGCGAGGGGAACGAGCTCTATCGCGCGGGCAAGCTGGACGAGGCGCTGACCAAGTTCGATGAAGCGGCGCGCCTCGACCCCAAGCTGGCGGTGGCCTTCTTGCACCTGGGCTACGCCGGCATGAGCCTCGCCACCTCGCGCCCCGGGCCGGCCGCGAAGAAGTACGCCGACGCGGCCACGCACGCCTTCGCGCGCTACATGAAGCTCCGCCCGAGCGACGAGCGCGGCGCGAAGTTCTACCTGCAGACCCTGCTCGACGCCGGGCAGCACGAGGCGGCGCTCGCGTTTCTGCTCGAGCAGCACCGCCGCCACCCGAAAGACGTGAGCGTCGTCTCTAGCCTCGGGATGGTGGCCTCGAAGGCCGGCCGCTTCGACGAAGCCCTCGGCTGGTACGAGAAGCGGGCTGCCCTGCAACCCAAGGACCCGCAGGCTCACCACCTGATCGGCAGCCTCTGCTGGCAACGGCTGCACAAGAACGCCGCGGTGACCGGAGAAGCGCGACTGAAGGTGGCGAACCGCGGGATCGCGGCGCTCGAGCGCGCGGTGGCGCTGCGTCCGGACTACGGGGAGGCGCTAGTCTTCATCAACCTGCTCTACCGGGAGCGGGCCCTCGGTCAGCCCGACGCCGCCGCGAAGGAGCGAGACCTCGAGCGCGCGCGGGAGGTCTACCGCCGCGCGGAAGCGGCGTTGAAGCGCGCCGCGGGGCAGAGGTAGGCGCCGTGTTCGAGAGCTACCTCGGACAGAAGCAGCGTCCCCTGCGGGCCCGCGTGGCCTCCACGGCGCTCTCGCTGCTCCTGCACGGAGGCGCGATCGCGGCCGTGCTCTGGCTCTCGCTGCTCTACGTGGACGAGCTGCCCGAGCCGCAGGTCACGGTGACCTTCTTCTCGGCGCCGCCACCACCCCCGCCGCCGCCCCCCCCGCCGGCAGCGCGTCGCCCCGACCGGCCGCGCCCGACCCAGCCCAAGGTCGCCGTGAAGCCGGAGGAGGTGCAGCCGCCCGACAAGCCCCCCGAGGCCAAGCCCGACAAGCCGGCCGAGGACGACGACGGCGACGACGGCGAGGAGGGGGGCGAGGAAGGCGGCCAGAAGGGCGGCCAGAAAGGGGGCACCGTCGGCGGGGTGGTGCAGCCCAAGGCCGTGGTGAAGGAAGAGCCGAAGAAGCCGGTCTTCATCCCCCCGCAGGTGGGCGAGAAGCTGAAGCTCGCGGGAGAGATGCCGGACTACACGCCGGCGGCCAAGATGGCCAAGGTGCAAGGGGTGGTGATCGTGAAGCTGTGCCTGCGCGCCGACGGCAGCGTGGACGCGGCGCAGACCAAGGTGCTCAAGGCGCTGCAGGGGATGGACGAGGAGGTCCTCTCCAAGGTGCGCACGTGGCGCTATCGCCCGCATCAAGTCAACGGAGTGGCGACACCGGCCTGCTTTCCGGTGCGCTTCGTATTTCGCCTGCAGTAGCTGGTCGAGGAGAGAAGAGGAGCCAAGCGATGTCTTTCAGCTTGATCGAGGTCTGGAACGCGGCGGGGCTGGTGGGCAAGGGCGTGTTCGTCCTGCTCGCCGTGATGTCGATCTACTCGCTCGGGCTCGTGGCCGAGCGACTGATGAAGTTCGGGGCGGCACGGCGGCAGTCGCTGGCCTACGTCGAGGGGCTGAAGAAGGCCCTCGAGGAGGGTAAGCTCGAGGACGCGGCGAAGAGCGCGACCCAGCACCCCGAAAGCCCCGTGGCGCAGGTGGTGGCGGCAGGCGTCGAGGCCTATGTGCTGGGCGTGCGCGACCTGGCCAAGGGCAAGAAGGGGGTCGACCTGGTCGAGGCCCTCGACCGCAACCTGGAACGCGTGCGCGACCGTCAGGTCTCGCGGCTCAAGCGCGGCCTCTCGGGGCTGGCCACGATCGGCTCGACGGCTCCCTTCGTGGGGCTCTTCGGCACGGTGGTCGGCATCATCAAGGCCTTCACCTCCATGTCCTCCACCGGCTCGGGGGGCCTCTCCGCCGTCTCCGCGGACATCGCCGAGGCGCTCGTGGCCACAGGCCTCGGCCTCTTCGTGGCCATCCCGGCGGTGGCGCTCTTCAACTACCTCACCACGAAGGTGGACGAGCTCGTGGTGGACATGAACGACGTCTCGGGCGAGGTGGTGGCCTACGTGCTGCGCACCGGCCACGAGAACTCCTGAGCCCACCGAGGGGACCGCGCGCCGTGAACGACCTCGAACAGCCCCACAGCCGCAAGGGCGCGAACCGTCGCCGCCTGCGTCGCAAGCGCCTGGCCAAGGACCCGGGGCTGGCCAAAGGGCGCATGAAGAGCGAGATCAACGTCACGCCCTTCGTGGACGTGGTGCTCGTGCTGCTCATCATCTTCATGGTCGTGACCCCCATGCTCCAGCGCGGCGTGGACGTGATCCTGCCGCTCACGCAGCACCACGCGACGCAGAAGGACAACGGGCAGCAGATCATGATCTCGGTGCGGAAGGACGGCGCGATCTTCCTCGGGCAGCAGCAGCTCTCGGTCGAGACGCTCGAGCAGCAGCTTCAGCCGCTCCTCGCGCGGCAGCCGGCGCCCCCCGTGTTCGTGAAGGGCGACGCGCGGCTCGAGTTCGCGCCGATGCGCAAGGTGCTCGAGGCCTGTCACCGCGCGGGAGCGCCGGGCGTCTCGCTCGCCACGCAGGGCAAGAAGGAGTAGCCCATGGGGATGGACGTCGGGGCCTCGGGCGGCGGGCCGAAGAGCGAAATCAACGTCACGCCCTTCGTGGACGTGGTGCTCGTGCTGCTCATCATCTTCATGGTGCTGACGCCGCTGCTGCTGCGCGAGATCGCGGTGGTGATCCCCAAGAAGGCCGACGAGCAGGTCACCCCCGACGTGGCGGCCCAGCAGGTCGTGCTGGAGCTGAAACAGGATGGACAGCTCGAGCTCGCCGGCCGTCCCGTCGCGCTCGCCGAGCTCAAGAACCGCGTGCGCGGCCTCTACGCCGAGCGCCGCGACAAGCTCCTCTTCGTGCGCATCGACGACCGCGCGAACTACGGCGTGGCGGTCCAGGCGATGGACCTCTGCCGCGGAGCGGGCGTCCAGACCATCGGCATGACGACCTCGCGGTAGCTCTTTGCGCGTGAGCGGGTCCTCGGGGGGAAGCCGACCATGGTCCGTGGGCGGCCCCGGCTCGAGCCGCCGCCATCCGGGGTCATCTGTCCCCACCCTCCCCGGGCCCTCGACCCACCGATCCCTCGCGATCTTCGGCGCCTATGCAAGCGGCGCGACGGCACGGTGTTTGCTCCTAATCGGGTCACACAATGTCACACGGTGCCCCACCTGAGGGGCGCCACGCTTCCAGGCACGGAGGTAGAGCCATGTCCTCGGGTCGCGCCGTTCTGTCAGCCGCTTCTCTCATCGCGCTCGGGCTCCTCGTCCCCGCGGCGTCCAGCGCCTTAGAAGGCAAGAAGAACGACCACGGGCGTCGCGTCACGGCCACGGCCCGGGCCGGCCAGCGCTTCATGGGTCAGTGGCTCGCCACCAACGTCGTGTCGGTGAACGGGCTGAAGATGAAGGCCGACGCCAAGGCCGGAAAAGTGTCTGCCGTCCTTCCCGACGGAAGCCGGACCGTCATCACCTTCAGCGCGACCGGCGAGCTCGTGAACCGCACGGGAGGATCGGATAGGGCCCCGAAGACGGGGGGGGCGCACGGCGACCCGCTGCTCGTGGCGGCGCGTCACCTGCTCGCGCACGCCCAGCACAGCGACAACTCCCGGGCCGAGATGACGGTGCAGCACTCCGCCAAGGGCGACTCGGTGCTGATCGTGAACGCCGGGAATCACCTCAACCAGCGCAACCTGCCCAAGCGCGGCCCGCGGCTGCGGCTGTCCGAGAAGCTGCTCGAGGCGCTGCGCCTCGGTAGCGGCGCGAGGGCGTACGATGGGGCACAGCCCAAACTGACGATCTATTCCGCGGTGGGGGGGCTCGGCATCTTCAATCTGGTCGTGCCCGCCGAGGCACGCATCCAGCGTCTCGACTTCCGCAAGCTGCTGGAACAGATTCGTGCGCGACGCGGCGAGCCCCTGGCTGCCCGCTCGGCGCCCCCGGCCGAGCACGCCGAGGCTGCCAAGTAGCCCCGCGCTACTCCAGCTCCACCTCGGGCCAGACCACGTCGGGCCACTGCACGGCCTCGTGAGCCAGGCGCGCCACGTCGGACTCGGGGCTCGCGCACATCGCCGCCACGAGCTCGGCCGCCTCGGGGTGCACCGCGCAGAGCGGGCGCAGCACGGTCTCGAACATGTTGAGCCGCGGGGTGCCCAGGATCTCGTGCACGAGCTCGCTGATCCGTTCGCCGCGCATCTGCCGCACCAGCGCCGCCACGTCGAGCGGGTCCGGGACCTGCCCCCGGCGCCCGCGTTCCAGCGCGCGGTCCCCCGAGACCCCGCTGCGACGGATCCAGAAGGTATCGCTCAGCCGCACCCGCTGCCCGTCGCGCTCGAGCTCGCCGCCCAGCTGGCCGAGCACCTCCTTGGCCATCTTGCTCGAGCCGATCCACGCCACGGCCACGGCCATGCTGCGTCCCCCCTGCCGCACGGCCAGCTCGGCCAGCGGAACGAGCAACGGATGGGCGAGCCCGTCCACCACCGCCGCCTCGAGAGCCCCCGGAAGCCAGTCGGGCCGCGCCGCCGCGAGCACGCGCTCCTCGAGCCCTTCGGGCAGCGGGTCCAGGCGCATCAGATAGAGCAGCGGACCGTGCGTGTGCGGCAAGAGCGCGAGCGCCCGCAGCTCCAGCTCGGCGTCGCGCACCTGCGCCCGCCCCATCGCGCTCCACTCGTCGAGCAGGAGCGGCGGATGCACCTTGAGCTCGTCCACGAACCGGGAGAGCGCGCCGGCCTCCGCCAGCCACTGCATGAGCTCCACGCGGCCGTCGTCGGCCACGCGCAGGAGCTTGCGGATCACGCGCTTCGCCTCGGGCCGCTCCACCCACCGGGCGTCGGCCTCGTGCAGGAGGCGCTGCAGCACCAGCACCCGCTGCCGCTCCGCCGTGCGCACGTGCGCCAGGCACAGCTCGACGATGAGCTCGGGGGTCTGCCGCGCCAGCGCCCCCAGCAGCTCGTTGCTGTACCGATCGGTCCCGGGGAGCTCGAGCGCGGCCTGCACCTTCTCCTCGCTGCTCGCAAGAAGGGCCGCGGCGTCGGCGATCGTGCGCAGGTCCGGGTAGTCGGTGTCGCGCACGCGGAAGCTCTGCCGCGCGATCAGCTCGGGGGACAGCGCCTCGCGCCAGCCCTCGGAGGCGAGGAGCCCGAGGAAGGCCTCGCGCCGGTCCTTTCGGTCCGGGGCGTCCTTCGCGCGTCGCAGTTGTTCGGTCAGGTCGAGCTCCATCTGAGGCGTGGCAACCCTAGGCCAAGGTGCGGTAAGAATTCTAGGAATGAGTCGGTCCACTTGTCCACATGGGAACGAATAAATCCGCGATGCGCAAAACGCCTCCTCGTCAGCCGCCACACCGTCGAGAAACGCCCTTTCTGCTCGTGATCATTGGGATGCTCGCGCAGACCTTCGCGCCGACGGGTTGCAGCCCCACGCGACGGGCCACCTCCGACGGTGCGGCGAAGCCCGCGGTCCCGGCCTCCGCGGAAGCGGCGCGTGCCGATGCGGGGTCGAAAACGGACGCGGGGGCGAAAGCCGGCGAGCCCGCTTTCGACCCGCCGCCCGAGTCGGGGATTGGTCGCGGCGACGCTCCGCCCGCGGTCCCGTCTCTGCGCCTCGAGAAGCTGCCCTTTGCGCGCGCCGTGGAGCGGCTGACGGAGACACACTACGACCCCGCCCGCCTCGGGCTGAAGACGCTGCGCTTCCGCCTCGCGCTGCGCTCGGTGAAGGACCAGACCGAGGCCACGGCCGAGGGCTACGTTCGGGTGGGAAGCGCGCCCGACGTGCGCGTGCATCGCATCCTCCGTCAGGGCAAGCCCACCGACGCGACGAGCGAGGTCGGCCAGCTCATCTGGAAGGGGATGCGCTTTCAGCTCCGGCGCCTGCTCGAGGGGCTCGGGTCGGGGTTTCTCGCCGAGCGCCTCGCGCAGTGGAAGGGCGTGGCCGGCGAGAGCGCGCTCTCAGACGGGCACCTGCGCCTGACGATCCAGGAGCCGAGCGGCAAGACCGAGATCCTCGTCGGTCCGGCGTGGCAGGTCGAGAAGGTGACCCACGTCGCGAGCCAGGGCGTGACCCGCACCATGAGCTACACCACCCGGCTCGAGGGCGGGCGCAGCCTCGTGACCGGCGCCGTCATGGGCGTCATGATCGACCCCTCGAGCACGCTCCCCAAGCGCGGCAAGGCCATGCTCCGCTTCGCCGACCAGAGCCGCTTCGAAGTGCAGTACGCGAAGGTCGGCCGCTACCTCCTGCCCGTCCGCTTGCGCAAGAGCGTGCCGAGCCGCCACGACGAGGTGGAGGTCACGCTCACGTACACGACCGTGCAGCCGTAGGGGGCACGAGGCGCACCAGGCCTTCAGCTTCCATCGTAGACGGCCTGGGTGCACTTCGACCCCGGTGGGACCGAGCCGACACCGCACTTGCAGTATCCCGGGTCCGGCTTCCAGACCCACGCGTTGTTCACGAGCTTGTACGAGCCGTTGCCGCAGCAGTTCGAGCCCTCCGTGGTGGTGCAGGGGTAGGGCGAGGAGTTCGAACAGGTATTCTCGATGTACCCCTCGGGGCTCGCCACGCAGCCCGAGGGAAGCGTGGGCTTCGCCGGCGTCCCCGGGCTGGTGTTCGATCCACTTCCTGTCCCCGTCCCTGTCCCCGTCCCTGTGCCTGTGCCCGTCCCCGTGCCAGATGGTGTGGGGGTCGCCCCGCCGCTCGGCGTACTCGCGTCGGCCGGCGTGGCCGGACACCAGCCCATGCGGCAGATGTCGCTGTCCGCATAGCCGAGGTAGTGCTCGTCGTACAGGACCGGATCCGAGCCGGCGACCATCACCTGGAACCGACGGAACTTGGGCGTCGTGTCGAACTCGTCGCCCTTGCAGACCGTCTCGAACCAGGTCTTCGGGTTCGTAAAACCGACGCCGCGCTTCTGGCACTTCTGGCTGAACCAGCGCCGGAAGCTGCAGTGGGGCATGCCGGAGCACTCCACCCAGTCCGGCTTCGAGCGCCAGGTGTAGTAGCTCCCGCACTGGCCCCCTTCGTTCGAACACGCCGCCGAGACGAAGGGCGGCTCGAAGCGCTGCTTCAGCTCTTCCGACTTCTCGCGGTAGATCCGGCTCGCGCAGCAACCGACGTTGGCGCACCCGCTACAGAGGTTTCGCCACTTGCGCTCGGCCTCGGTGAGCATCTGCTCGGGGCGGTTCATGAAGTCCTGGAAGTCGCGCTCGGCCTTCTTGAGCGCGTCGGGGCACGAGCCCCAGTTCGTGCCACCTCCGCCCATCGTGCATTCGGTCGCGTAGCAGCAGAGGGAATAGGTCAACGCGGCGTTGGCCGGCATCGCGCAGGCGAAGGGCTGGCACTTCCCATGATTCGGGCCGCAGCTCTGAACGCTCGTGAAGAGATCGTAGGGCGCGTGGTCCTTGATCCCGTAACCGTCACCGCAGACGTTGTACTGGGCTCCTCGGCCCGTCACGTCCTCGGCGGCGCCGCGGGCCCCTCCCATCGTGCCCTCGCAGGAGAGGCCGACGACGCCGAGCGCGAGCGCCACGGCGAGGCGCAGAGGCGATCGGCTCAGGGGCGTTTGGGACATGCCCCTGTCCTTGAGCAACGGACGTGCCATCGGTGCGCGTCTGCCGGTCGGCGCGCGCCGTGAGATCCCAGGATGTTGTGCGTCGGTGGGCCTTTGCCGCGGCCGGAGTGTTGCGCGCGAGGAGATCGCGGGCGGGGTCACGTGGCCCTAACCCGCTCCGTAGCAGACGATCGGGCCTTCGCAGGGCGCGCCAGCGTCGTGACTCTGGCTGCGGACTAGTCCTCGAGCTCGACGAGCTTGGCCCCGTAGGCGAGGTCGCTGGCCAGGCGCGTTCCCGGCAGGTTCTGGCGCTGGGCCTCCCGGAGCAGGACCACGTTGCCGACCTTGGCCGCGTCACCACGGAAGACCGCTTCCGTGATCACCGCGCCGGCGACCGGGACCGCGACGAGCGCCGCGCTCAGGCCCGGCAGCGTCGATGAGAACTTCACCGCCTCGAAGATTGCCGCAGGCGCGAGCCAGATCGCGTTGATGAAGTGGCACAGGCCTCGAACCGCGCTCACGCCGAAGCTCTGGAGGTTCTGCTTGTAGGCACGCCGGTACGCCTTGTCGACGCTCACCGACTGCGCGCGCAGGCCCGAGAGCGCGAGTCGCGCGGCGATGGGCCGCACCACCAGCCCGCCGACGATGGGGAAGCTCGCGGCCTTCTCCATGCGGTTCGCGGCCCGGGTCTGCCAGGCCGTCGGCGCCTCGGCGCGCGCGGTGCTGCCACCGATCAAGAGAGCCACCGCGAGGCCGCCCGTGAGAGCGAGCCGCCCGTAGCGCGAGGTCATCGTATTCGTCATGGGCATCCTCCCGGAGCCCCGTTGTGCAAGCCGCGATCCAGAGTGGGGGGCCGGAGCGGCACCGATGCGGCAGGCCAAGCCTCGCGAAGGGCGCAAAATCATAGGGCCCGCACGGCCGGCTGCAGCGACGTTCCCACGCCGAGCTGCAGCCCGTCTTCCGTCCGGCCAGCCATGGCCAGGTGCCTGGCCATGAAGCCGGAGGTCTCGCGACAGCAGATCTGCCAGCTCGAGCAGATGGGCAACGCGAATCAGCGCGCTAGCCTTACGGCGTGCTTCGCGGACCTCGGAAGACGCGGTAGTCGAGCGTGGGGAAGAGGGTGTCCGCCGATTCGAGGCGCGAGAGCCACGCCTCGTCGAGGACGGCGGGCGCGGCGTCGGTGGCGTCGGCGAAGGGAAACTCGGAGGAGAGGGCGAGGCGATCTTCGGGGCGGGGCGCGACGCTGCCCAGGAGCTGCTGATAGAGCTGCGTGAAGCGGCGGAGGTGGCTGCGCACGCGGCGCGCGGCGTAGTCGACCATGGTGCCCGTGCGCAGGATGAAGGCCCAATCGCTGGACTGGGCGAGGAGCAGCTCTCGCGCGGCCTGATTGAGCGCGCGGCGCGGCAGGCCGTCGGCGCGCGGGAAGCGCTGGGCGAGGGTCACCATCCGCTCGGCCGCCTTGTGCAGGTGGGGATAGAGCCACTCGTTGGCCGCGTTGAGCCAGAACTGGTGGTAGCCCTCCTCGCCCCAGCTCGACTGCGCCGGCCGGCAGAGCTGCTGGTTCGGGTGCCCGCGCAGGTAGTCCGCGAGGTGCGTGAGCGGGTAGTCGACCTCTTCGCGGGCCCAGCGCCGGACCACACCGTCGAGCCACCACGGGCCTTCGTACCACCAGTGCCCGAAGAGCTCCGCGTCGTACGGAGCCACGAGCAAGGGCGCTCGATCCATCTGCCCGCGCGCGGCCTGGAGCTGCGCCCGCCGCCGGAGCGCGAAGTCCGCCGCGTGCTCGGCCGCCTTCTCGCGGGCCCAGTACGGGTCGTAAAGCTCCTTGTGCTCCGTCGCTCCGGTGATGCGGTGGTACTTGATGCCCGTGTACTTGCGCACCCCGTCGGGCTTGAGGAAGGGCCCCACGGTGGCCAGGTCCAGATCGAAGCCGATGTCGCGGTAGAACTCGCGATAGGTCGGGTCGCTCGGATAGCCGTCGTCGCGGCTCCAGACCTGTCTCGAGGCCTCGAGGTCGCGGCCGAAGACCGCCACGCCGCTCGGGTCGCAGAAGACCGGGGCGAAGGTGCCGAACCGAGGCGGCGGCAGGGCCAGCGTCAGCGCATGCGCGTTGCCGACGAAGTAGCGCAGCCCGGCGTCGGCGAGCAGGGCGTCGAGTCCCGGGTAGTAGGCACACTCGGGGAGCCAGATCCCCACCGGGTCGCGCCCGAAGGCGCGTCGGTGATCGTCCACCGCCACCTTGAGCTGCGCCCACACCGCCTGCGGGTGTGTCTGGTGCAGCGGCAGGTAGGCGTGCGTCGCGGCGCAGGTCATCAGATCCAGGTGCCCCTGCTCCTGCAGCCGCGCGAAGGCCGGCACGAGCTCGCCGCCGAGGGCTTGCCACTGCCGCCTCACGTCGTCGAGACGCTCGCGATAGTGCCCCGCCAGGTACTGCAGGTGGCCGTCGCCGGCGGTGCGCTTGAGCTCGGCGTCCACGAGGTGCGAGAGGTCCTCGAGGTAGCGGTCGCAGCGCTTTCGGAGGAGCTCGTCCTGCAGCATCGCGACGAGCGTCGGGCTGAGCGAGAGGCTGAGCTTGAAGGGCACCCCCTCGTCGGCCCAGCGCCGCATCAGCGTCACGAGCGGCAGGTACGCCTCGGTGACCGCCTCGTAGAGCCATTCCTCCTCGAGGAAGTGCTCGTGCTCGGGGTGTCGCACCCACGGCAGGTGGGCGTGGAGCACGATGGCCATCGAGCCGTGCACCACCGGAGCGGTCGCGCCGCGATAGACGTTGTCCATGGTCAGCCGTCGTAGATCTGGTTGAGGCAGATCCGCAGGCGCTGCACCGCGCCGCCGTGCGGAAGCTGCGCCTCGATCGGCACCTCGCGCACGGCCTCGGGGACAGAGACCCGCAGGCTGAAGCACCCGTCGGGACCCACGGGGACGGCGTGCCCGTCGAGGTAGACCGTCGCACCGGGCACCGTCCGGCCGAACACGAGCAGCTCGACCTCGGCCTGCAGAAGCGGACGCGTGATCCCGACCCCGGGCGCGGCCTCTCCCGGCGCGGCGCCGGGCTCGGGCACCGATGGGACGCCGATGGAGACAGACGACGGGCCGTACCACGACACGGAGGCAGCCCCCGCGAAGGCCGTGGGGAATGCTGCGGCCGTGGCGGCACCTGCACCGCCCGACGCAGCCTCGGGTATAGGCGCGCCCGCAGCGGGGAGCGCGCCGCCCACGACCTCGCGCTCGGATGCACCCGCGAACGAAGTCGCCTCGCCTACCCCGCCCGGCGAGGTCGCGGTGGCCCCGGTCAGGCCCGAGATCGCTACCGGCGGCCCCGCGCGGGACGGGCTGCGCGACGCCGCACCCGGGCCCCTTGCGGCAGGGGTCTCCTCGTCCTCGGACCAGGTCATGGCCACGCGCCGCAGGTCCATCTCGAAGGGGATGGTGACGAACACCTCCTCGGCCTGCTGTTCCACCTGATCGCGGGGGGCGACGACGGCGTTCGAGCGCGCGAGCGGGAGCCACTGGCCGCTGCCGCGATAGCCGATCTCCACCACGTAGGTCCGTCCCGGCATGGGCACCGGCAGGTACCAGCTCCGCGCCCACTCCACGCAGTCGTGCTCGTAGACGGCGTGGACCTGGCCCCCGAGGGGGTCGATCCCCGTCACGTCGCACACCCGGAGCGCGAGGATCGTGCCCCCGGCGTCCCGGGCCGCGGCGCGGTACTCCGCCGTGAGGCTCCAGTAACAGAAGAGGTGAGCCGGGTCCCGCGGCAGGAGCACGATGCGGTTGTCTTGATAGTCCTCGGGGAGCTCGGCGAGCCCGTCGTCCAGCGTGCGCAGCGCCTCCTCGAGGACGGGCCCCGTGGCCGGTGCGGGCCGGGGCGCGGCGCCGTGCCCATCCCCGGCGCGCCGCACGCGGGGCGCCGACGGGGGCGCCGACGGGGGCGCTGACTGGGGCGCTGCAGCCGGCGCTGCCCGCTCTGCGCGTCGTCGACGCTCGGGCGCGGTGGCCACCGGCTCTTCGCGCGCGACCTTCGGCGTCCGCTCGACGGGCGTGCGAGGCTCGAGCTCGGCGCGCGCTGCCGCGTCGTCGGCTCGAGCCGCCGGACGGGGCGCGGGATCTTTGGCCTTGGCCGCGGCCGGCGGAGGCGTGGTCGCCTTCTCCACACGGGCCGGCGGAGGCGTCGTCGCCTTCTCCACACGGGCCGGCGGTACCGGAGCAGACGCCTTCTCCACGCGCTCGAGTGGGGGTGTTGCGGCCGGCCTGGACCGGGGCGTGGATCGCGGAGTCACGGCCCGAGCGGGCGCCGACGGTGGGCGCGACCGTCGAGCCCGCGCCGCCGCCTGCTCGAGCAGATCTACGAGCTCACCGTGGGAGAGTCCCCGGAGGTGCGTGAGCCCGAGGCGCTCCGCCGCCTCGGCCAGCTCGGCCTCGGTCATCTCCCGGTAGGTCTTCTCGCGCTCGCTCATGGCTTCCTCCCCCCTCGCCCGGGCGCGTGCCCCGACGAGCAGGTGGGAACCTCGAGAAAGGCCTCCGCGGGCGTCCCGGCCGCAGGACGCGCCGGTTTGGCCTCGCCGCAGCTCTTCGCGCGCGGTGGGGATTCGACGCTCGTCCCCTTCGGCGCGGTGCTCCGGCAGGCGGCGCTGCCCGCCGCGATCACCATCCAGATCGCGAACGCGATGCGGGCACCGGCACGCAACCAGCGGGGCCTCTCGCTCACCCTTCCTCCCTCATCGAGCGGCACATCCCCGGATAACATGACCTCTTTTTTTTGTCACCGGGGCTTTCGGCGCGGCCAGGCCGTCGCGCGGGCGAGCGCATGGACCGCCCCCCGCGAAACGCGCGCCGCGCCGCGCCCGATACGCAGCCCATGCCCAGCACCTTCACGTTCGAAGCGCGCCGCATCCTCTCCGCCCTCGGCTCGGCGAGTCTCGACCTCCTGATGCCGCCGCGCTGCCTGGCCTGCGAGGAGCCGGTAGACCGGCACGGCGCCTTCTGCCCCGTCTGCGACGTGGCGCTCACGCCGGTCGCAGAGCCCTGCGCGCGCTGCGGCCTTCCCGACGCCGCTCCCCTCTGTCCCGCTTGCGTCCGGAGCCCCCCCGCCTTCGCCTCGGCCCACGCCCCGTGGCTCTACGGCGGTTCGCTCTCGACGGTCATCACGCGCATGAAGTACGGCGACCATCCGGAGCTCGCCCGCCCCCTCGGGCGCTTCCTCGCCGCCACGCTCCGCGCCGCCGACCTCGCCCACCACGCGCTCGTGCCCGTGCCGCTCCACCACCGGCAGCTCGCACGCCGCGGCTTCAACCAGGCCGCGCTCCTCGCCCGCCACGCGCGCTCCGGTCTCCCGCACCCGATCCTCCACGACGCGCTCCGACGAACCCGCCCCACCGCCGAACAAGCGGGCCTCTCGCGCGCCGATCGCCTGACCAACCGGACCGGCGCCTTCGTCGTGCCGCGCCCCTCGCTCGTGCGCGGCCGCAAGCTCCTGCTCGTCGACGACGTGCTCACCACCGGCGCCACGGCGCAGGCCTGCGCGGTCGCGCTCTACGACGCTGGCGCCCTCGAGGTGCGCGTCTTGACCGTGGCCCGCGCCGTGCCATAGTGCCGGCCATGAGTCAGGGCCCGGCCACCAAGGACGCGCGCAAGATCATCTGCCAGAACCGGCGCGCGCTGCACGAGTACTTCGTGACCGATCGCTTCGAGGCCGGACTCGTGCTCACGGGCAGCGAGGTGAAGTCCTTGCGCGCCGGCAAGGCGAACCTCGGCGACGCACACGCCGAGGTTCGCGACGAGGAGCTCTTCCTCGTGAACTGCCACATCAGCCCGTACAGCCACGCGACGCACTTCAACCACGAGCCGCTGCGCGCGCGAAAGCTCCTCATGCACAAGCAGGAGATCCGGCGCCTCGCCACGCGCGTGCTCGAGCGCGGCTTCACGCTGATTCCGCTGTCGCTCTACTTCCTCAAGGGCAAGGCGAAGGTCGAGCTCGGCCTCGCGAAGGGGAAGAAGCACCACGACAAGCGCGAGGCGGTGCGGGAGCGCGACGAGCGTCGCGACCTCGCCGTCGAGATGGCCCGTCGTCGGTAGACCGGCGGGGCGTCAGTTCGCGGTGGCGGTCGCCAGCCCGTCCAGGATGCGCTGCACCCCGCGCGCGGCTTCCTTCAACGCGAGCGCGCGCCGGGCTCGGCTGTACTGCGCACCGAGAAAGAGCGTCGCCCGCCCCACCTTCAACTTGAGCAGAGCGAACCGCCCCGCGCGGCGCTCGAGGCCGCACACCCCCTGCCCGTCGGGGCGTCCGTAGAGCGCGGGCAGGGCGGCCGCCAGCGCGGTCGCGCTCTCGTCCACGGACGAGGCGGCCCACAGGTTGCCTCCCTCGTCGGCGAGCACCAGCCGGTCCAGCCCGTGACGCTGGGCGACCTCCTCCAGCTGGAAACGCAGCGCCTGGCTGGCCCACACACTTCGTCGTCGGCGTCGTTCGTGTCCTTGGATGTTCGGCATGCGTCCAGCGTACGGGCGCCGCTCCGGGCGGGCAAAATTTCCGCTCCGCCGCGACCGCTTCGCCGGGCCGCGCGACGCGCGTGCTAAGATGAACGGGTGTCGATCCTGAAAGGGCTGCTCTGGGTCCTCGACTGCATCGTCGTGGCGTACTTCCTCATGTACGCGGGGACGAACCTGCTCCTGCTCGTGATCAGCGCCTTCAAGGTCCGGCGCGACCTCCTGCTCTCCCAGATCTTCCACGACCGCGCCAAGACGGTCGAAGGCGACGCCAGCTTCGCCCCGCTGATCTCGCTGCTCGTCCCGGCCTACAACGAGGAGGTGACCATCGTCGAGAGCGTGCGCTCGCTCCTGCGCCTGCGCTACCCGCATTACGAGATCGTGATGGTCAACGACGGCTCGAAGGACACCACCGTCGAGGTGCTGAAGAAGGCCTTCGAGATGGTGCGCAGCGACGTGGACTACAACCCGCAGCTCGGCGCCATGCCCATCCGCGGCTTCTACCGCGCCGGTATCGAGCTCCCGCCGTCGGTGACGCGGCTCGTCCTGGTGGACAAGGAGAACGGCGGCAAGGCCGACGCCATCAACGCCGGGATCAACTGCTCTCAGGGGACCTACGTCGCCACGATGGACGCCGACTCGCTGATGATCGACCAGGCGCTGATCGAGACCGTGCAGCCGATCCTGGACGACCCGAACGGCGTGGTGGCCTCGGGCGGCCAGATCGCGCTCAGCAACGGCTGCAAGGTGGAGGGTGGGCGCGTCACGGAAGTCCACCTGCCGAAGAAGTGGATCGCGCGCTTTCAGGTGGTGGAGTACATGCGCTCCTTCACCCAGAGCCGCACGGCCCTCGGGGAGCTCAATTCGCTCCTCATCCTGTCGGGCGTCTTCGCCATCTTTCAGCGCGCCTCGGTCATCGCCTCGGGGGGGTTTCTCACCAAGCACATGCGTTCGCGCATCGGACAGGAGTACTGCGGCGTCGGCGCGGAGACGGTCTGCGAGGACATGGAGATCGTCGTCCGCCTGCATCGGTACCTGATGGACCATGGCTCCTCGGGGCGCGTGGTCTTCCTCCCCTTTCCGACCTCCTGGACCGAGGCCCCCGAGATCTGGCAGAGCCTCGGCAAGCAGCGTAACCGCTGGTACCGCGGCCTGCTCGAGGTGCTCTGGTACCACCGCAAGATGATGCTCCGGCCCCGCTACGGCCGCATCGGGCTCTTCGCGCTCCCCTACCAGCTCTTCTTCGAGGCCGCGGCGCCGGTGATCGAGATGCTGGGCTACTTCATGCTCCCGCTCTCCTGGCTCACCGGGCTCCTGAGCGCGCAGGCCCTGCTCGCGTTCATGGGGCTCGCGCTGGCCTTCAACCTCTTTCTGTCGGCCGGCTCGGTGATGGTGTCGATCATGCGGGTGCGCCTGCGCAAGACCAGCACCCAGGAAGTGGCGCTCTTCGGCTATCGCGGGGCGAAGTCGGTGCTGATCATGGTCTTCGCCGGGCTCATCTCGAACCTCGGCTACCGCCAGTACCTCCTCTACTGGCAGATCAAGGGGCTGCGGGACTTCCTGGCCGGGCGCAAGAGCTGGGACAAGTTCGCGCGTCAGGGGTTCGGGCCGCAACCGGCCAAGTGAAGCGGAGCCCGGCGCCGTCGAGGAAGCGGCGTTCAGACGCTCTTCAGGCGCTTCGATTCCGCGACAGCCAGCGACACGCTGATGCGCAGCTCGGTGTCGTCCCAGGGCTTCAGGATATAGCGGTAGATGCCGCCCCGGTTGATCGCGTCCATCGCGATGTTGAAGCTGTTCTCGCCGGTCAGCAGGACGCGCACGCTCTTCGGGTGCAGCACCTTGAGCCGCGCGGCCAGCTCGAGGCCGCTGATGCCGCCCATCGTGTGATCGAGGAGCACCACGTCCGCCGCGCGCTGGGCCAGGAGCTTGAGCGCGTCCTCCCCGCTGTTCGCGACGAGCACCTCGTAGCCGTCCTTCTTCAGGAGTCGCGAAAGCGCCCCGCAGATTTTGGGATCGTCGTCGACGACGAGGATGGTCGGTCGAGTGGTGGTCTGGTCGGTCATGCGCGCCCTTTCTCACCATACCCGGATCCGCGGAGGGCAGCCAGTTTTCAGCCCGATGTTATTCTGTAATATAAATTACATCAAAGCCGACCACGGACAAGCCCGGCGAAATTCGCCGGAATCGGGCCGTGGAGCTACCATTAGATCCATCATGGTCGCCTCCAAGAGCGGGCCGGTACAGCTCCCCGTAGGGCCGCTCCTTGCCGCCCTCGGGTCGGATCCCGAATTTGCACGCTGGGTCGAAGGTCTCTCGCACGGTGCGCTGCGCCTGCACCGCTGTCCGGACGCCGACGATCTCTTGCGGCTCTTGCACGAGGCCGAGGTCGAGGTGCTCTTTCTCAGCGACGGCGGCCACGGCATCGACGTCGCACGCCTCATGGCGCTCCTGCACGAGGCGGCTCCGGACCTGATCGTGGTCGTCGCGGGCGAGGCCCTCTCTCCCGACCGTCAGGGGCAGGTCCTGGCCGCCGGCGCCGCGATCGTGGCCGACTGGCGCACGCCGATCCGGAGCCTCGAACCGTGGCTCGACCGGGCCATCCAGCGCGGCTCGCGGCTCCGCGCCGCGGAATCCCTCGGCAAGGCCCTCTCGAGCCGCATTCGCGCGCAGGAGCTCTGGATGCAGACGGCCACGCGCCGCGTCGACGAGCTCCTTCACGAGCTGAGGACTCCCGTCGGTGTGGTGCTCGGCTACTGCGCGAACCTGCTCGAGGGGCTGGAGGGGCCGGTGAGCGACTTGCAGCGGCAACGCCTCGAGCGCATGCGCGCCGCCGCCGCGCTCATGACCGAGCTTCTCGGGGGCGCCCGCGACCGCATGCCCCAGCCGGTCGAGCGGAGGACGCAGCGCCTCCCCGGCCGAGCCGAAGCACGCCGCCAGGTCCGCCTGCAGGAGCTGTGCACCGAGGTCCTGGACCTGGTGCGCCGTCGGGCCGAGGAGAAGCAGGTCGAGCTACGGCTCGAGACCGAGCCCGACGTGCCCCCCGTCTGGGGGAGCCGCACGCGACTCGCGCAGCTCCTCATCAACCTGCTCACGAACGCCCTGCGCTTCACTCCCGCCGGCGGACGCGTCGAGCTGCGCCTCCGGGCCGACGGCGGCAACGGTGAGGGGACGGCGCGCACGCACTACCGGCTGACCGTGAGCGACACCGGGCCGGGGATCGCGCCCGACGAGCTCGGCCGCATCTTCGAGCCCGGCTACAGCTCGCAGTCCCACCTCGGGCGCGCGGGCCTCGGGCTCGCCGTCTGCCGCGAGGTGGCCGCCGAGCACGGGGCCAAGCTCTGGGCCGAGAGCGAGCCGGGGAGCGGCACGGCCTTCAACCTCGTCCTGCCGGGGGACGCGCGAAGCCGGGGCGCGACGCTCTCGCTCCTGCTCGTCGACGACGAGACGCTCGCCGGGCAGCTCCTGCTCGAGCTGCAGCACCGTAACGGCGGTCCGCTCCCGGTGTCGCGACCGCAGTCCATCGAGGAGGTGGCGAGCCGCATGGTGTACGCCGGCGGCACGCTCGCCCTGACCTGTCTCGGGGAACAACCCCTCCGACGGGTCGTGGCGCTCCTCGATCAAACCGACGACGCCTAGCCGAGGCCACGAGGTCTGCATGCCACGCATCCTGATCGCCGAAGACAACCAAGACCTCCTGGCCATCCTCGCCGGGCGCTTCCGGGCCCTGGGCTTCGAAGTCGTCGACGTGCTGAACGGCGCCGACGCGCTCGCCGCCGCCAAGAAGCAGCGCCCCGACGTGGTCCTGCTCGACGTGATGATGCCCGAGCTCAACGGCTTTCAGGTCTGTCGCCGGCTGAAGGAGGACCCCGCGCTGGCCTCGGTCCCCATCGTCCTGCTCACCGCGAAGGACACGGATGCCGACAAGTTCTGGGGCAGTGAGGTGGGGGCCAACCTCTACCTGACCAAGCCCATCGATCCGGCGCAGGTCGTGACGCACGTGCAACAGCTTCTGCGAGGGTAATGAGCTTACTGCTCAAGATCGCCATCTGGGGAGCAGTCGCGCTCGGCTCGGCCGTCGGCGCGCTGCTCCTCTATCTGGCGGCCAAGCGCGTGGCGGAGGCGCTGCTCCTCCGGCGCCTCGACCAGCGGGTCAAGCGCGTCCAGTCGATCCTCACCCATCACGAACAGCAGCGCTTCCAGCAGCTCGACCGCCTGCTCTTCCAGCTCGGCGAGGTCCACGACGTAGGCGCCGTCGAGTCGGCGCTCAACTCTGCCCTGGATTCGTCGGCCCAGGAGCTGCGGCCGCAGATCCGCAAGCTCTATCAGTCGCTCGGCCTCACCGACCGCTACCTGAAGCAGCTCGCCGACGCGCCACGCTGGACCGATCGCGCCGCGGCAGCGCGGGCCCTCGGCCAGCTCGGCGCCATCGACGCCATCCCGAAGCTCGTGGCCGCCATGCGCGACCCCCACGAGGATGCGCGCAGCGTCAAGCTCGCCGCCGCGCAGGCCCTGGGCCAGATGCAGGCCGCCGAGGCGATTCCGCTCCTCCTCGCCGAGCTCCGCCTGGTGGACGAGTGGGCCTCCCCGCGCCTCGCCGAGGTGCTCGTCTCCTTCGGCCCGGCGGCGCTCGGACCGCTGCTCGAGGCCCTCGCCGACGAGACGCAGACCAACTCGCGCGTCTGGGCGGCGCAGATCCTGGGACGCATCGGCGACCCCTCGGTGGTGCAGCCGCTCATCAGCCGCCTCCGCGACCGCACCGAGACGGTGCGCATGTCGGCCTGCGAGGCCCTCGGGCGCCTCAAGGACCAGCGCGCCGTGAACGACCTGATGCAGGTGGCCTTACGCGACCCCGTCCCCCCGGTCCGCGCCGAGGCCGCCCGCGCGCTCGGGATGGTCGGCGACGCGAGCGTCGTGCCGAGCCTCGTGACGCTCCTCTCCGACCCCGACTACTGGGCCCGCCTGCGCGCCATCGAGGCCATCGAGCAGATCCGCCCGGCCGACCCCTGGTGCCTCGACCTGGCGCTCCGCGACGCGTCCCCCGAGGTGCGCGGCCGCGCCGCGGTGGCGCTCCAGCGCATCGGTCTGCTCGACAAGCGCATCGAGGAGCTGGTCAGCCCGGACCGCTCCGTGGTGGAGCGCGCGCACAACACGCTGGTCGAGATGGGGCGCGCGGGGCTAATGGAATCTCTGCTCGCTTTCCTCGAGCACCCCGACTTCCGCATCCGCGCGCGCATGGCCGACGTCCTCGGCGACGTGGGCTCGCAGGCGGCGGTGGCCGCGCTCTCTCCGCTCCTGCGGGATGCGATGTGGCCGGTGCGCGCTCGCGCGGCCGAGGCGCTGGGCAAGATCCGACCCCCGAACGGCGTGGGGCTCCTCCTCCCCGCCCTCTCCGACGGCGAAGAGACGGTGCGCGCAGCAGCGGCGGCGGCCGTTCGCGGACTCGGCACCCCCGAGGACGACGCGAACGTCGAGGCGGTCGTGCGCCTCTTCGACACGGCCAACGCAGAGGTGCGCCACAGCGTGCTGGAGGCCGTGGCCCACTTCACGCGCCCTTCCGTCGAGCAGATGCTCGAACGCGCCGTGGTGGACCTGAATGCCGAGGTGCGGCTGTGCGCGATGAAGGCCATCGCCACGCGCGGCACGGAGCGCTGGGTCGAGGCGCTCGTCGGCCGACTGGCGGACCCCGACACCAAGGTACGCGCCGCGGCAGCCGAGGGGCTCGGCCGAGTCGGGACCCCCGCCGCGCTCGAGGGGGTCGTGCGCTGCCTGAGCACTCCCGACCGCGAGTTCCGCGAGGCCCTGACGACCGTCCTCGCGGCCCACGGGGTGGAGACCGTCGCCGCGCTGGCCGGCCAGCCCCAGACCCTCGAGACGCGCCTCGCGCTCGTCTGGACCCTCGGCAAGACGGCCGACCCGAAGGCCGTGCCGCGGCTCGCCGAGCTCGCGCAGCGCGAGGAGCCGGAGGTGCGCGCGGCAGTAGCAGGAGCGCTCGGCAAGCTCGAGGGGCCCGACTCCGAGGCCGCCCTCGGCAAGCTCCTCGAGGACCGCAACGAGCGCGTGCGCGCCGCCGCCGTGAACGGCCTCGGCACGGTCGGAAGCGACGCCTGCACCGTGCAGCTCATGGTGGCGCTCGAGGACCCCGACCCCTTCGTGCGGCACCGCGTCTCGCTCGCCCTGGGCCGCATCGGCACGACCCAAGCGCTGTCCGTTCTAGAATATGCGCTCCAGCGGGCCGCGACCCCCGTCGAGCGGGCCTACGCGGTGGTGGGCTACGCCCTCGCCGGAGGTGAGCTCGGCTTCCGCATGGCCATCTCGGCCCTCTCCGACACCTCCCTGCAGGCGGAGATCACGCGCCTGCTCCAGAAGGAGCCGCCCGAAGTCCAGCAGCGCTTTCGCCAGAACCTCCACCTGCAGGCCCCGACCGAGGGGCAGAGCGAGGTGTTGCAGCCGACCGACCTGTCCGATCGCTACGCGACGGTCCTTCGCACCAGCCAGAGCGCCGAGGACCGCGCGATGGCCGTGAAGGCCCTCCAGTCGCTCGGACTCGAAGGGCGCCGCGAGCTCCTGATGGACGCGGTGCGCACGGACCCCGCCGCCGAGGTCCGCCGCCTCGCGCTCCAGGCGCTGGTCGGACACGCGCACGTCACCGCCGTGACCGACATCTTCGTGGACGCGCTGCGGGACCCCACTCTCGGGGTGCAGATCGAGGCGGCGCGAGGCCTCCTCGGCGCGCGGCAACCGGCCTACAATCGGCCGCTCCTGCGTTGCCTCCTCGGCGGAAACGAGGAGCTCTCCCGCGCCGCCGTGGACGCCCTCATCGCCGCCAACATGGGCCGGGCGATGGCCTTCGTCGACGAGCTGATGGGCTACCGCGAGGAGGACCTGCTCTGCGGCGGAGCGACGGTCCTCGGGGCTCTCGGCGAGCCACGCACCCGCGGGGTCCTGCAGGCCTGGCTCACCTCGCGCGGGCCCAAGCTGCGGGCCGCCGCCGCCCGCGGTCTCGGTCGCCTCGGCACCATCGACGCCAAGGAGGCCCTCATCGCCTCGATTGGAGACCCGGCGGAGTCTGTGCGCCTCGCCGTGATGGACGCGCTCTCCACGATTCCGGGCCACGACGTGATGGAGGCCCTGGGCCGCCTGGCGCGCGACCCCTCCCTCGCCGTCCGCATGGGCGTGGCGCGGCTCGCCGGCCGCAGCCAGAGCGCGCTCGCGGCGCAGCTCGCCGAGGTGCTCGTCGAGGACCCGGACGAGGAGATCCGCGTCGAGGCCCTGCTCAGCCTCCTCCGCCTGCGGGACGTGGACGCCGCGACGCGCTTTGTTGCGCTCCTCGACAAGCAGCCGGATGCGGTGAAGACCCAGCTCTCGCGGCTCCCGGCGGACCACCCGGCGCTCCTCCTGGCGCAGGAGATGCTCGCCACCGACCGCCGCCCCGCCGTGCGCGTGGCCGCCCTGAAGGCGCTCTGTCACATCCCGCACCGCCCCATGGAGACGATCCTGGAGGCCCTCGCCGATCCCGAGCCCGCGGTGCGCGTGGCTGCGATCGAGGTGGCGGGCTACATGGATCAGCCGGCCATCCAGACCGCGCTCGAGCGGCTCCTGCGCGACCCCGAACAGCGCGTGCGGGACGCGGTACGCAAGCTGCGCTTCTCGGTGGTCGGGAAGTAAAAGGAGCGTTGGTTCTAGTTCGGCCGGGTCCCGCCGCGCGGCCGTCTACATGCGGGCCATCAGCCGGGCAGCCATCCCCTGCACGGCCGGACGCTGACCCGTGGCCAGGATCCAGTCCATGGCCGGCGTCTTCACGAAGCGGCGGAAGAGTCCCCCGCCCCAGAACGAGGCCAGAAAGGCGCGACGGCAGGCCCGCTCGTAGCGCGCCATCGCCGCAGGCTCCGTCACCCCGCCGAGCCGCATCGAGGCCAGCGCCTCGGCGGCGAGCATCCCCGAGCGCATCCCCTGGTAGATCCCCTCGGCGGTGGCCGGATGAGTCATGCGCCCCGCCTCTCCGACGACGATGCGCCCCGGGGAGGTGAGCTCCTCGATCGCGTAGCTGTAGATGATGGGGTGCCCCTTCCACGGGCCGAGCTGCCGCGCGTGGCGGAGCCGGGCCGCGTAGTGCTTGTCGAGAAAGCGCTGGAAGAGCTCGCGGGCCCGCTGGCGCCGGTCGGGGGCGTCCTCGTAGGTGATGCCGATGTTCACGCGCTCCTCCCCCTCGGGGAAGAGCCACCCGTAGTAGGGCGCGATCGACCTGTCGAAGACCATCTCGACGTGATGCGGACGAAAGGGCACGTTCTCCCACCACCCCATGATGGCCTGGATGATGCGCCGGGGCTGCCGGGTCACGCCGAAGGTACAGTGCGAGCCGCCGGCGACCACCACGTGCCTGGCGCGAAAGACGCGGTCGTCGCGGCAACGAAAGCCGACCACGCGCCCCCGCTCGGTGAGCAGCTCTGTCGCGAAGACGTGGGGCACGAAGGTGGTGCCGAGCGCCTGCGCGCGCTTCAGCAGGGTATGGTCGAAGTGGCGCCGCAGGCAGATCACCGCAGCCGCCGCGTCGCCCCCCGAGAGGTACGCCTCGCGGTCGCCCGGCGTGACGAGGCGCAGCCCGCTCACCCGATAGGCCTCGGGCTCGATGGCCTCCCACACGCCGAGCGCCTTCAGCGCCTTGATCCCCTTCGGAGAGATGCCGCTACCGCAGGTCTTGTCGCGCGGAAAGTCGTGTCGGTCCACCAGCACGACGTTCTGCACGCCGAGCTGTCCGAGCTGGATCGCCGTCGCCGTACCGCTCGGCCCGGCGCCAACGATCGCCACGTCGGCTTCCACCGTGGTGCTCTGTGACCCGTAGCTCATGCGAGGTCTCCTCCGTGCGCCGCGGCCATCCTATTCGGCGGGGTGCCCTCTGACAACGGCCCATGTACCATGGGTGACTGGAGGTGCGGAGTGAAACGCTACCTGCTCTGCTTCGCGATCTACGCGGGGGCCCAGCTCTCTCTCGGCTGCAAGGAGTCCGGCTCGGGCGCCGACGCTGCCCTCAGCGCCGACGGGGGCGCGGTAGCCGGGGATGGCTCGGCACCGGGGGACGGCGCGCCTGCGTCGGGGGACGGCGCGCTCCCCGGCGGCGACGGCGCTCCACCGGTCACGGATGGCCCCCGCACCGATGGCGCTCGTCGAGACGGCGCGACGCCAAGGGACGGCGGACGGCGCGACACCGGCCTTCCACGAGACGGGCGCCCTCCAGACGCGCGGCGAAGCGACTCGGGCACCGTCGTGCCCCCCGTCACCCGGGCGCGCATCCATCTGCCGCAGTTCAGCGGGGCGGTGGTCTTCAACCAGACGGCCATCGCCTGGTTTGGCAAGGTGGACAGCCAGGCCAACTATGCCGACCTCCGCGTTGGGTACAACGCGACCGAGCTCTACCTCTACGTCGCGGCCTTCGACCGGCGCCTCTGGTACGACGAGACACCGGGTGCGGCCGACCTCGCCGAGTGGGACGCCGTCACCGTGCTGCTGCGCACGCAGGCCGGTGACGCCTCCGCCCTCGACCCGCAGAGCTATCGCTTCGTCTGCCAGCTCAACCACTGGCAGGCGCGCACCGGCTATCAAGCGGCCTACCGCGGAGACGCCGGGGCGTGGAAGGCGGCGAGCGTCGTCTTCACCACGACCAGCGCCTGGCGCGGCGACGCGCCGAACAACGACACCGACGACCGCGGCTGGGCCTGCACCCTGCGCATCCCGTTCTCGAGCCTCGGTCTCGGCGCTGCGCCGGCGGCGGGCACGGTCTGGCGAGCAGCGGTCACGCTTCACGACCGCGACACCGCCGCGGGCCCTGTGCTCCCCATGCAGAAGTGGCCGAACGCCTCGGCGACCGACACCACGCCGTCGAGCTGGGGAGAGCTGGCCTTCGGCCTGCCCGCGCACAGCGGCGGCACGCCGTCGGGGGCGCCGATCACCGTGCGGCACAAGCTCAACGGCCAGACCGTGGTCGACGCGGCCGTGGGCGGCGGCACCACCTGCGGGGCGGGCCTGAACTTCTTCACCCAGTGGGGAGACAAGAACTACGCCGCGAGCACGGAGCTCAACGTGCAGAACCAGTCGGACATCGCCGACTGGCCCTGCTTCTCGAAGGTCTATCTCACCTTCCCGCTGGCCAGCCTGCCCGTCGGAAAGAAGGTCGCGTCGGCCAAGCTCACGCTCTACCAGATGGGGAACGCGCAACCCGCCGACGCGAAGCCCTCCTGGATCCAGGTGCTCGTCTCGAGCGCCGACTTCATCGAGGGGAGCGTGAGCTGGAACAACGCCCCCCTCGCCCTGACCAACACCGGCGGAGCCACGGTGGGCGTCCTGGCGGCCTTCCCGGGCTGGCCCGGAGTGGCGCGGGACCTGGACGTGAGCTGGGCCGCGGCCCGCGCGTACGAGCGAGGCGAGCCGCTGCGCCTCGTGCTCTACAGCGCCGACGACGCCTACCACAGCGGCAAGTACTTCGTCTCCTCCGACACCGGGGACTGGAACGCGCAGGGGCGGCCGACGCTGACGGTGCAGATGGGGAATTAGGAGCGGCGGTTCTGGAACCATCTCTCTAATACCAGTAGGTCCAGAACAGGTCGAGTCCGCCCACCGCCGCGTCGCCGAAGGCCGCCTCGAAGGCCCAGCGGCTGAGGAAGCGGAGCTCGAGGCGCCCCTCGTTGCGGTTCTCGCCCTCCACGGCGCCGATGATCCGCCGGTAGCCCACGTAGACGCGGTCTCCGAGGTACTTGCCCACCTCGAGCTTGGTGCGCTCTCCCGTCGCGCCCCCGGCCGCCCCCTGGACCGTGTCGATGCGCACCACGTCGGGCGCCACGCCGGGCACGATGCGGTCGGCGAGATTCCCCACGGCGAGCTGCATGAGGATCCCCGCCAGGGCCAGGGTCGAGCCCGAACCCGCGGCTCCCGACGCACCGCCCGCCTGACCGCTGAGCACGAGGCTGATCAGCTGTCCTCGATCGTAGACCGCCGGGTCGCTCGAGAGCTCGAGCCGCGGCTCGGCGAGCGTCCCCCCGAGGTCGAGGATCAGCAGAGCCTCGGGGAACTGCCGCGTCAGTCGGACGTCCAGACCCGGGTCGAGCTCGGGGCTGCCATCGAAGTTCACGCGAGCCCGGCGCACCTCGTAGGCGCGCTTGAGGAGCGTGATGCGGCCATCGACCAGCGCCGCGTCCCCCTCGAGAAGCAACGGGTTGCCGCCGCCGTGCCGGAGCCGCAGCCGGGTCTCCAGCTGGCCGGTGAGCTCCTTCCCCGTGATGGCGAGCCCCCGAACATCGATGGCCAGACTCAGCGCTGGACTCGACGACCTGCGCGCAACGGGGAGCAGCACCCCGCCGCGGTCGAGGAGCCGCCCCTCGGTGAAGCGCACCTCGGGCAGGTCCCCCAGCCGATGGAGGGCGCGGCGCGCGCCCGGCAGCGTGGGCATGCGAATGAGCCCGCCGCGGGAGCGCACGGTCCCCTCGAGCCCGCGTTCGCCGAAGGCCAGCGCTCCCTCGAGCGCTCCCTCGAACGACGCGTTCGGCACGCCCACGTAGACCAGAGGGAAGCGCTTCGACAGGAGCTTCAGCGTCAGGTGTTCGGGCCGTAGCCCGGCGAGCTTCAGGCGCGCGGTGACCTCGAGACTGCGATCCCCCTCCGGGATGCGGAGCCGAAGCAGCCGCAGCTCCCCGGGCACGAGCGAGAGCTGCGCTTGGATGCCGTCGAGGACGGGGCGACCCAGAACCCCGGCGGCTCCCCGGGTGAGCGTCAGCCCCCCGGAGAGCAGAGGACGGTCGAACGAACCCTTCAGGCGCAACGCGCCCGAGAGCTCTCCCTGAAGTCTCTGGACCTCCGGCACCAGGGCCTTCAGCGGGGCGAGCTGCATCCGGTTCACCTGCAACTCGCCATCGACCGCGGCTCCGGCGCGGAGCGCGTGGCGGCCCACGAGGTAGAGCTGTCCCCCTGCGCCCTGGAGGGCGCGCGCCTTCACCGCGAGCCCTCGGTCGTCGAGCCTCACGTGCGCCTCGACTTCACGTAGGCGCGCCTGCGTCACGCCCGGATCGCGGAGCCGGAGCGCCGCCTGGAGCCTGGGCGCGCTCCACGATCCATTGAACCAGGCCTGCGCCGCGAGTCGTCCCTGGACCCCGGCGGGGAGCAGGCGCGCAGCCGCGAGGCGCGCCAGATCGAGGTCAGTGACCGTGACCTGCCCGTTCAGCGCGGCGCGGCGGGACGCGAGCGCAGCCCGCAGACCCAGAAGGCCCGTGGCGGTGCTCCCGCCGAAGGCGAGCGTCTCGCGCCCGTTCCACGACGCAGCTCCCGTGAGCCGCGTGCGCGCCGGGCCGAGCTGCCCGTCGGCGCGCAGCCCGAAGTCCCCGAGAGAGACGCCGTCCCATCGACCACCCTCCAGCCGCGCGCGGAGCGCCAGCGCGCAGGCCGAGATGGGCCCCCGAAGGCTCACGCTCGCACCGAGGCGCCCCTCGAGAGGCGCGAGGGAGGGAACGAGCTGCCGGAGCAGCGCCGCGGGGACCTCCTTCACCTCCAGCGCGAGCTCGACCGGCGTCGCCTCGAGGGGTGGGAGCCGCTCGCGTCCCCGAGGCGCCAGCGCGAGCCCCGACTGTCGGAGCAGCGCCGCGAGAGGCAGGCCCGCCGCGCCGCGCAGGTGCACGCCGGCACCCGTCGGCAAGCGAGACTCGAGCCGCACGCGCACGCCTCGCGCATCTCCCTCTACCTCCAGCCCGCTTCGTGCGAGCTCCCACGGCCCCGCGACCACGCGCTCCGTCTCCAGGCGCACCAGTGCCGCCGGCGCCTCGAGCGTGCCGGAGAGCTGCACGCGCGCGTCGAGGGCGCCCGTCATCCAACCGGGCCGGCCGCCGAGGTAGCTCAGCCACGCGAGCGACACCCGCCGGAGCTGACCGTCCAGCGCGAGCGGCACGTCGCGCCGCAAGCCACTGCGCCAGCCGAAGGGCAGCCGCCCCGTCACGGAGGCCGAGGTGCCCCCTGCTCCTCGACCGAGCGCGACGTTCAGGTTCAGCTCGGTCGCCCTCCGCAGGAGCTCGAGCTTCAGCTGCCCGGTCACCGCGCCCAGCCTGGGCAGCCGCAGACCTCGGGCAATGGCGAGCAGCCCGGCCACGCGCTCCTGGGTCCCCGGCGTGAAGCGCCCCTCGAGCTCGAGCTCTCCGCCTCGCCCGCGCAGAACGAACGGCCTGAGGATGCTCAAGGTCCCCTTGCGCCATTCGAGGGCCACCGGGCGCGTGAGCGCCAGCTCCAGCCGCTCGCGCCGCCCGCGCAGCTCCACCAGCCCGAGGTGCCACGCGCTCCCCCGACGCTGAAGGTTCCCTTTCACGGTCACTCGGGCGTCGTGGCCCTCCGCATCGACCGTCACGCGCCCTCCCGTCAATCCTCCTGCGGCGCCTACCCGCACGCGATCCAGGCGCAGCTCGCTCCCCGCGGGTCGCAGGCCGCGCACCTCCGCCCGGAGCGTGCCGGACGGGGAGTCGCGCGAGCCGCGCACCTCCGCGCGCAGCCTGAGGCTGCCCACGCGGTGCCCCGCCACTGACGCTTCGTGCGCCGAGAGCTCCGCCTGTCCCTTCAGCCCGTCCGGCAGCCGGCCGCTGACTCCCGCCTCGAGCCGCCAGCGGCCTCGCAGCGCTGCCAGCGGGCCGGGACGCGCGCTCCCCGGCGCGATCGCCGCCTTCAGGCTCCCCTCCACCTGCGGACCCTGGCCGGTGCCGCGAAGCCCTACCTTCACGCCCGCCACGGTCAGGGCACCGTCGCGCACGGTCCAGCGATCCCCGACGAGGGTCGCGTCCACCCGCCCCGTCGAGACCTCCCACTCCGCGAGCTTCGCGCGCACCACCTCGAGGACGGCGGAGGCCCGAGCCCTCGGGTCGAGCGGCGTCCCCTCCCCTTTCGCCGTGAGGACAGCCGTCAGCTCGCTCGACCGCAGGGCCGGCACCAGCACCCCGGGATGAAGGCGCTCGAGGCGCGTCGTCACGGCGTACGACCAAGGACGCCCCTTCGGCAGGCGCAGCAGGCCATCGACGGTCACCGCGCCAAGCGCGGGGCTCGCGACTCCCGCGCGGCAGACCAGCCGGTCGAAGGGTCCGTCGGCCTCGAACCGGACCGACACGGCCCCCCCCGGCAAGAGCTCGCGCACCTGCGCCTGGCCGGTCACCTTCATGGCTACCGCACCGAGGCGAGCGGACAGACTCGTCGCGAGCTGGAAACGGCGGCCGGCCGCCTCGCCCCGCACCGAGAGGGAGCGCAGCTCGCCGTCGAGGTCGCCGCCTCGCACGCGCAGCCACCCGAGGGCCGAGAGCTCCCGCAGGCGCACCGTCTGGCCGCGCTGGATGCCGTACGTCAGGTCGAGCTCACCGCGCGCGAGACGCACGTCGCCGAGCTCGACCGACCAGGTGCTCGGCGTGGACGGCGCCGGGCCCGGCACGACGAGCTCCTCGAGATTGAAGCGCCCGCCGAGGACGGGATAGGCGAGCACCCGAGGCCGCACGAGGACCAGACGCTCGATGCGCACGACCTTGCGGAGCACCCCGGATAGGTCGAGGCGCGCCGCCACCCAGTCCGCTCCCAGGGCCTCGCGTCCGTAGGCGTCGAGCACGCGGACCTGGCCGAGCAGGAGCTCGGCCGGCAGGTCTCCGCCCAGGTAGCCCACCTGCAGCCCGGGTATGCGCTCTTTGAGCTGCGCCAGGAGCGCTCGGTGCAGCAGCGCCTGACCGCTGCGGGTCTTGAGCCCCTGCCAGCTCCCCGCGAGCAGCGCCACGGTGGCGAGAACCAGCGCGAGCCCCAAGTAGCCGGCCCGGCGGCCCCAGCGTTTAGGTTTATGTATTCTAGAGCGCCCCATCTAGAACGACGCGCCAATCATCAGGTGAAACGCCAGGCGCTCTCCGGGGTCGGGGTTCGGCAGCTCCCCCGCGGCCGCCTCCTCGAGGCGATTCAGGCGCACTCCCAGGCCCAGCCGCACCGCACCGATCGGCGTCTCGTAGGCCAGGCTGCCCCCGACCGCCCAGTGCAGCCGGCGGAGATCGAGCTGCGCGAGCTCCGGCGTCACGTCGCCGCCGTCCACGAAGGCCACGACGCCGAGCCAGTAGCCCACGAGCCGCACCACGCGCACCTTGAGCTCGAAGGACCCCAGGAAGGCCGCGTCCCCCCCGATCGGCAGCAGGCGCTCGGAGACCGGATCGCGTACCTGCGGCGCCAGCCGCCCGTAGGTGAAACCCCGATGGCTCGTGGGCCCCCCGAGCGCGTAGCGCCGGGTGATGGGGCTGTCCTGCGCGCTCGCCGGCTTCAACCAGCCCCAGAGCAGCCGCGCGGCCAGGGCGAACCGCTGTCCGAGCGGCAGGTAGCCCCGCGCCTCGGGGGTCAGCTTGAAGTAGGCGAAGTCGCCACCCACGCCGCCGAACCCCTCCTCGAGCCGCACCCCGAACCAGCCCCCCGTGCGGGGGTCGAGCGGGTTGTCGCGCAGGTCGAGCTCCGCAACCTGCTCGAGCCAGGCGAGCCGGTACGGATCTTTGAACCCCAGCCCGAGGGGGGTCACGGCAGGATTGAAGACCGCGGAGTCGATGTCGAAGAAGTCGAAGTACTGCAGGTTCCAGCTCAGCCCGATGCGGAGTAGATCGCGCCAGAAGGGGCGTTCGGCGCCGATTCGCGTGCGGGGCCCGTGATACCGATAGCCCTCGTGGACCCCGAGGTCGTAGCCCACGAGGCCGTGCACCGTGATCCCGCTGCCCAGCAGGTCGGGCTGGGTCAACGTCACGTCCGTCTCGACGGCGGGACCCGTGCGCTGAACGTCCCAGACCGCGGGGGTCACCACGAAGGCCGGCTTGGCCCGGAGCCGGAGAGTGCGCAGCCCACCGAGGAAGTTGCGCAGGGTCCACTCGGCCTGCAGGCGGACCTCCTGCCGCCGGCGCTCGATGCCGAGGCCGCCACCCAGGCGGAGCCGACGCAGCTTGCCGGGCGCCACCGTGATCAGCACGTCGGCCACGGGGGTCGGCCGCGCGGGCAGCTCGAGGCGCACCGACGAGAAGACCTCGAGCTCGTGGAGCCGCGTGGTGCTACGCACGAGCAGCTCGGGGTGAAAGCGCTGGCCCGGGGACCAGAGGAGTTTCCGCAGCACGAGCGCGGCCGGGATCTCGCCGTGCCCCACGAGGCGCGCCCGGCCAAAGCGCACCTCCGGGCCCGGCTGTGCCACGAGACGCACCACGGCCTCGGCTTGCGAGCGATCCACGAGCACCTCGCCGGTGACACGGGCGTAGGCGTAGCCCCGGTCGCGGAGCTCGAGCTTGAGCCGTTCCTTGGCCTTCTCGTAGTCGCGGTAGTCGAGGATCCGGCCCTCCCGGAGGGGGAGGACTCGAACGAGTCGCGTCCGGTCGTCTCGCGGCAGCTCCGGCAGACCGTCCACGAGGACGCGCAGCACGCGGGTGGGAGTCCCCTCGTCTACCACGATGCGCACGGACACGGCGTTCTTCGCCTGGCGTTCGACCGCGTGGCGCACGATGCGCGCACCGTAGAAGCCGCGCTCCGCGTAGAGGGCCACGATGCGGCGCAGGTCGAGCTCGAAGGAGGTGTCGCTGAACCACTTCGTCTCGGTGAAGGGGAGCCAGCTCGTGGCCTGGGTGACCAGCCCCTCCCGGAGCTCGCCCGCCGAGAGCGCCCGGGTTCCCTCGATGCGCACGCCCCTAACCCAGCGCCGTCCGTCCGCCTCGGGGTGCGCGCAGGCGGCGAGCAGGCAGGCCGCACTGCAGAGCAGGAGTGGGAGGCCCGAGAGGCGGATCACCTCGGGGAGTAGGCCACGCAGGACAGGGCTGGTCAACGCACCGGCGGCGGCACATCGGCGACGCGGGCGAGGCGAGCGGTGGGCGAGGCGCGCGGTCTACTTCACCACGCAGGCCTGGAAGGCGAAGCAGCTCGCGGGGCAGTTCGCGCACCCTCCTCCCTCGTAGCCCTTCGGCCCGGGGCAGGTGCAATCGCAGAATCCGACGTAGCCGGCGGCGCAATCCGCGCGCGCCGTGCACGCCGCCTCGTCGAGTGCGGAGCAGGGGGTCGGCTGGTCGCACTGCCCTTCGTGGGCCCGCGCGACCCCCGCCACCTGCCGCTGGCAGTCGCTCCCGTAGGTCTTGCCGTCGCAGCCGCAGACCGGCTTGGCCGGCAGGTAGAAGAACTCCACGCACTGATCGGCCGTGGGCTGCTTCACACACGTTCCTCCGGCGCCGATGCCGCACGAGGTGATGTTGCAGAGCTCGCCCGCCGCGCACAGCCCCCCGAGCCAGGGACCGCACTTCTTCGGAGTGGGGGGAGGCGTCGGACCGGGCGCCGGCGTCGGATTGGGCGTCGGATTGGGCGTCGGATTGGGCGTCGGATTGGGCGCCGGATTGGGCGCCGGCGTCGGGGCGGGCGTCGGCGCGGGGCCGGGCGTGGGCTTGCACGCACCCGCGTGGTCGAGGGCCGCCCCCGCGGCGAGGCGCTCGCAGTTGTTGCCGTAGGTTTTGCCATCGCAGCCGCAGACCGGCTTGGCGGGGAGGAAGAAGAACTCGCCGCACTGGTCGGCCTTGGGCTGCTTCACGCATACCCCGCCGCCGCCGATGCCGCAGGATTTCCGGTCGCACACCTCGCCCCCGGCGCAATCACCTCCCAGCCAGGGCCCGCACTTCTTGGCCCCGTCACACGCCGCGGCCTTGTCCGGACAGCAGTCCCCGTAGAGGACGCACTTCGCGTCGCACCAACATCCGGCGGGCGCCTTCTTGCCGCACAGCCCGCGGCACGAATTGGTGCCGTCCGTCTTGAGCTGCTCCTGCGTATAGACCGCCCCGCGGTCGCCGACCTCTGGCTCTCCCCCGTCACCGCAGGCTCCCGCGAGCCAGCTGAGTCCCACCAGGGCCGCGAGGGCCCGTCTCAAATTCGTCGTTTTCATGGCCTTGCTCCTTCGCTACCGGGTCTCGGGGAAAGGCTCGGCGTCCCTCCGACGCGAAGCCGTTCTCCCCCGACCGTAGAGCAGGAACGGTGCCAATATTTGTTAGTCTTTTCGAGCGATAGGGCGCGCATTATGTATCATATTTGCTACTTTACTGTGCATGTATTGCTAATTCGTTACATACCCACGCATTTCATGAGGCGGGTCGGGGTGGCGCAGTGGAACGCGCACCCGAGCGGCCCCGGTGGAGGCCGAAGCGGACCTGGGAGCGCCGAGGTGGCTTTCGAGCTTAGGGAACGGTCAGAATCCAGGGCGGGCTCAAGGGCTCGCCTTCGCCGTAGACCCGCACCTCGTCGCCCGTTTGGGCCGGCAAGACGAGCTGGAACGCGCCCGAGGCGGCGGCCGTGGCGAAGGCCATGTCCGTGGTGCGGGTATTCACCGCCAGGAGCGTCGCGCCGGCGGTCGCGCGTCCACGGATCGTCACCTGACCGCCCGCGGGTCGGGAGATGGGCGGCTCGGTCATGAGGGGGTCGGGGCCCGGCGGCGCCATGATCGGCATCGGACGGACCAGGAACGTCACCGGCGCGGAGGTCTTGTACCGGATCTCGAGGAGCTCCCCTTCGAGCACCCGCACACCGACGAGGAAGGCGCCGCGGAGGGACGCCTGCGCGGTCCTGATCCCCAGCTTGCCGCGCACCTCCACGACGCCGGGCCCGGCGACCGCGCCCGGCCGACCCAAGAGATCGATCGTCGTCTCGTCTCCCGGCGCCAGCCCCGTGCCCCCGATGAGCCTGGCGTTCGGGATGGGGTCCGGTTGTGGGATGCCGTGCTTGTTCGGGTCCGGATCGGGATCGGCAGGGTTGCATCCGCAGAGCAAGGCCAGGCCGAGAGCCAGGCCCAGGCCCAAGGAACCTCTACCCCGGAGATGCGCGCACGAGCTCATTCAACCCCGGAGGGCAGCAAGTCGGGTGCCAGCAGATCGGCATAAAAGCCGTTACGTTTCATGGACACAAACGGGACGTGCGTAGCATATATGTTACATGCGTGGCACGTCCGTATCGTCATTGTTTCATTCCGGGGACCCCGGCTGAACCCGGCGTCCGGGCCGCCGGATACCGAGCGCGCGCATCTTCCGGTGCAGCACCACGCGGTGCAGGCCCAGGCGCTCCGCCGCCTCCGTCACGTGGTAGTTCGTCTCGCGGAGGGCTTGCTGGATGAGCTGGCGTTCGTGGCCGCGCAGCGCGTCCGCGAGCCCCGCCGCCCGCGATGCTCCCCCCTTCGACGGACCCGGGTCGGCGCGCCGCAAAGCCGGCGAGAGCGACCCGACCTCGATCGTCTCGTCGGCGAGCAGGGCGGAGCGCTGTAGCTCGTTCTCGAGCTGACGCACGTTGCCGGGCCAGTCGAAATCCACGAGCGCGGCCAGCGCCCGCGGCGAAACCTTCACCTTGCGAGGCAGCCCCGCGAGGATGTGGTCTACCAGCAGCGGGATGTCCTCCCGACGCTCGCGCAGCGCCGGCACCGCGAGCTGCACCACGTTCAGCCGATAGTAGAGATCCTCGCGAAAGCGTCCCTTCGCCACCAGCTCCTCGAGGCGATGGAGGCTCGCGGAGAGCACCCGGCAGTGGCTCTTGCGCTCGTGCTCCTCGCCGACGCGACGGAAGGCCCCCTCCTGCAGGATGCGCAGCAACTTGACCTGCATTTCGGCCGGCATGTCCCCCACCTCGTCGAGAAAGAGCGTCCCCCGCCCCGCCACCTCGAAGAGACCCGGCCGGTCGCGGAGGGCGCCGGTGAACGCGCCGCGGCTGTGCCCGAAGAGCTCGCTCTCGAGGAGCGTGGGGGGGATGGCCCCGCAGTTGAGGCTGACGAAGGGATGCGCCTTGCGCGGACTCGTGTAGTGAATCGCACGCGCCACGAGCTCCTTACCCGTGCCGCTCTCCCCCCAGATGAGCACCGGCACGTCCGCCTGCGCCACGCGATCGATCTGGAGGAACAGCTCCCGCATGACCTTGGATCGACCGACGAGCTTGGCCGCGTTGAAGCGGCGCACGAGCTCCTCTTCCTGGCTGCGGAGGCGCACCGAGATCTCGCTCAGCTCCTGCGCCTGCTGCACGACCTGCGCTTCCAGGCGCTGGTTCAGCGTCTCGAGTTCGGCCTTGGCCTGCCCGAGGAGCTCGCGGTGCCGCGCCGAATCCTCGAGCAGGCGCGCCGTCTCGAGGGCGATGCCGGCCTGCTCGGCGAAGGCCTCCACCAGCGTCACGTGCACCTGGTCGAAGGCCCGCGGCCGGAAGCGATTGTCCACGTAGAGCGCGCCGCGCGCTTCTCGCCCGGCCCGCAGGGGGACGCAGAGCACCGCGCGCAGCTTGAGCCCGTGGATGCTGAGCTGCTGACCCAGGCGCTCGTCCTCCATCGCGTCGGCCGCCACGACGGGGCGCCCCTCGGTCATGGCCAGCCGCGCGATGGTGCGACTGAACTTCTTCACCCCGGAGCGGAGCGCCTCCTGATCCACGTTACGACCGGCCGCCACGCGCAGCCGGTCGGGGTCCCCGAGGAGCACGAAGCCCCGCTCGGCCCCGGTGAGCTCGATGGCGCAGTCCAGGATCCGCGTGAGGAGCTGCTCGAGCGAGAGTCTCTGGTTGAGCTCGGTGTTGAGCTCGAGCAGGCGCAGGAGCTGCGCTGGTGTGGGACCCGCATCCGAGGGGGCGAGCGGGGGCAGCTCCGCGGCGACGGCCCGCGCTCCGCGTACCTCGTCGCGGCGGTCGAAGAGCTCGCGCAACTCGGGGGGAACGCGGTCGCGCAGTCCGTCGAGCAGCCTCGTCGCCTCGCCGGCGTGAAAGCGCGCCGTCAGTTCCTCGGCCCGCGCGGCGAAGGCCCGTGCGAGCTCGGCGTGCACCTCGAAGCGTCGCTCCCCGGCGTGCGGACGGGCGGCGGCGAGAGCGAGCTCCAGCTGCTGGATCGCCGCATCGCTCGGCCGCTCGGCGAGAGCCAGCTGCGCGCGACCGAGCAGCAGGTGCGCGCGCCACGCGTCCGGGTCCTCGACCTGCACGCGCGCCACGAGGGTCTGGCCGAGCTCCCGCGCCCGCTGCGAACGCCGCCCGCGCAGCTCGAGCTCGCCCTCGAGGAGCGTCGCCGCAAATGCGAGCGCCGCGTCCCCATCGGCGCCGGAGGCCCGCGCCCGACGGAGCTCACCCTCCGCCCGCGCGCGCTCGCCGCGCGCCAGCCGCAGCTCGGCGCGGTAAAGCAGGGCGTGACCGAGCGTCGCCCCACCCCCGACCGTCTCGGCCAGCGCGACCGCCTCGTCGAGCTTCGCCTCCGCCCCTGACAGGTCGCCGAGTCCGAGCCGGAGATTTCCTTCGTTGGCCGCCGCGGTGGCGGCGGTGGTGAGCGCCCCTGCACGGCGCGCGAGGAGCGCCGCCCGCGTGTACGCCTGGAGCGCCTCGCCGAAAGCGAGCAACCGTTCGCTGATCGTGCCGAGGTTCAGCGCGCTCGAGGCCGCGAAGCGCAAGTCGCCGAGCGCTCGGGCCTGCTCGAGCCCCTCGCGGTAGACCTCCGCCGCCTCCTCGAGCCGCCCTTGCCGCTGCAGCGCGATGCCCATCGAGTTGAGCAGCCGGGTCAGCGGCTCGGCATCCCGCAACGCGAGCTCCCGGGCCCGCGCGAGAGCGGCGCGCAGCCGCGCCTCGCCCCGCGCCACCTCCCCGGTGTAGACGCATGCGAGGCCCACCAGGTTCTCGAGGAGGAGCTGCGTCCTCTCGTCGGCGCTCGCCTCCAGCAGGCCCGCCTCGGCCTCGGCCGTGGCTCGCGCGTGCTCCCCGAGGAGAAACGCGGCGCGGGCGGCGAGCACCGCCCCCGCTGCACCTCGCTCGCCGACCCCCTCGAGCGCCGCCAGCGCCGGACGCGGCTGCCCCGCATCGAGCAGGAGCTCGGCCTCGAGCAGCGCCCCCGCTTTCGGCGCGCGAAGGGCCAGCGCGCGCGCGAGGGCCAACCCCTCCTCGAGCCGCCCTCCGGCCCGCGCCGCTCGCGCCTGCCGCTCCTCGAGCCGCGCCCGCAGCTCGTCCGCCGGGTCGAGGGCCGCAGCCACCGCCGCGAGCTCGCGCGACGGTACGGCGGGGGACTCGAGAAGCAGCTCCGCAGCGCGCCGCGGGTCCCCGAGCCCGAGGAGATGCCGCGCGAGCGCGAGGGCGTCGCCCGTCCCTTCCTCTCTCCACGCGAGCAGGAAGCGCCGATGGGCCGCGCGGCGGGTCGACTCGTCGAGCGCGAGGCTCGCCCGTTCGCCCAGCTCGGGGTCGGCCGGGCGCCACGCACCGTCCCCCGCGGGCAGCGCGGCTCCCCGACGGAAGAGAGCCTGCAGCGCAGCCCCTCCGAGACTCTCGAGGCGCAGCAGCACGCCGGCGGGGACCGGCCGCCCGGGCAAAGCGAGCACGCCGAGCGAGCGCCGTTCGTGGGGGCCGAGGGCGCGAAACCGCCGTTCGGTGAGCAGCTCGAGGGACTCTCCGCCTACCAGCCGCTCGGGCAGGCCGGCCTCCACCTGAGCGCGCACCAGCTCCACCACGCGTCGAGGGTCGCCACCGCTGCGGTCGGGGAGCTGCTCGAGCCACGCCGGGTCGCGTCGCCCGGCGAGCATGTAGCGCGCCGCGCGCAGCACCTCCTCGGCCTCGAGCGGGCGGAGCCAGAAGGGCTCCATCGCACCCGCCTGCCCTGCGGGGATCTCGCCGCAGCAGAGGAGCAGGCAGCCGCGCGCCCCGGGCAAGCCGAGCGAGCGCGCGAGCTGTCCGAGGAACGCCGCGGCCACCGGCTCGTCGAACGACCAGCCGGCCAGACAGACCACGAGCGGGCGTTGCGCCGCGCGGGCCAGCAGGACATCCACCGCGTCGGTTACGAGCCGCTCGGGCGCCGGAGCTCCGCCACCTCTCGAGACGAGCAGGCTCTCAGGCCCCGACGGAACGAGCACCTCGAGCCCGAGGAGTCGCGCGCGTCCGCAGGCCCAGCGCGCGAGGGTCGTGGCCCCGGCTCCGAAGAGCTGGAGCCCCGACGCGGCCCCTCGACGCGCCTCCTCGAGGGCCTGTGCGAGACGACGCAGCTCCGCCTCGCGCCCGACGAGCGGCGCCGCGGGGAAGTAGTCGCCCGCGAGCTCCTCGACGGTCAGCTCGAGAGAGCGCCCGGCCACCTCGCTCAGAGCCGCGCGCACGGCGGCCGCGCCGGGCCGCGCCGAGGGCCGGGTCCGCAGCAGATCTACGACGAGCTCGCGCAGCGCGGGCGCCGCGGGGTACGCGGGGACCGTCGCCGCGTCGTCATCGCCTAGCCCACCCGGAGGACGCCCGAAGCACGCCGCATGGAGCACCGCGCCGAGGCTGTATAGATCGGACGCGGCGGTCGCGGGATCGCCGGCCAGCGTCTCGGGCGAGGCGAAGCCCAGCGTGCCGACGGTCTCCGCTACGGGGGCGAAGCTGCAGAGGCCGAAATCGAGCAGCCGGACCGCGGGGAGGAGGCCGATCGTCCCGGGTCCCACGCGCAGCGCGTCGGGCTTGAGGTCGCGATGCACCGCTCCAGCGAGGTGGAGCGCCTCGAGCCCGCGAAGGGCCGCCGCAGCGCCCAGGGCCATCCGCGCCGGCCCCGGAGTCTCCGCCGCCCAGGCGCAGAAATCCGGCCCCGGTGCGAAAGTCTCGACGAGCAAGGGCCGCCCCTCGACCTCGAGCACGTCCACGAGCTCCACGAGGTTCGGGTGGGATAGACGGGCCAGCGCGTCGTGCTCGCGGGCCGCCGCGTCTTCCACTCCCGGCGCGAGCGCCTTCACCACCACCTCGCGCCCGTGCAGGCGGTCGAACGCCCTGTAGACCGAGGCCTGCGCGCCGGCGCCGAGGAATGCGCGCACCTCGTAGCGCCCGCCGGCCAGCTCCGCGGGAAGGATCTTGTCGGGCGGGGTTGTCACGTCGCGACGACCGCTACGAGCCCACGCGCAGGACCAGCTTTCCCACCACGCGGTGGGTCTCGCTGCGACGGTGCGCCTCCGCGGCCTGCTCGAGCGGAAAGACCTGCTCGACGACCGACCGCAGGCGCCCTTGCTGCCAGAGCGAGACGAGCTGTCGCAGGTCCTCCACGTCGGCGTCGAGGAGGATCAGGGGCCGCATGCGCTTGTGCTCTCCCGCCACGAGCGACGCCGCCGCCTCGAAGAGCCTGACCACGCTCCCCGGCCCGCTCGACACGTTCACCAGCCGGCCCCCCCGACGCAGGTACCGCTTGGCCTCGCGGAAGGGCATCACGTCCACCGCGTCGAGCACGGCGTCGAATCGTCCCTCGGGTGGTCGAGCGCCGGTGTCGTAGGCCACCACGTCGTCGGCCCCGAGCTCGCGCACGAGGGCGGCGTTCCGCTCGCTGCACATCGCCGTCACGCGCGCACCCTGGGCCCGCGCGATCTGCACCGCGTAGGTGCCGACGCCCCCCGAGGCCCCCACGATCAACACCGCCGCATCCGTCGTCGGGAGTCGCGCGGAGCGCAGGGCCTGGAGCGCCGTCACTCCCGCGGTGGGCATCGCCGCAGCCTCGACGGCCGTGAGCCCCTCCGGTCGCACGACGAGCGTCTTCGCCTGTCGCACCACGAACTCGGCGTAGGCCCCGATGCGGTACGCGCTCGCGACGGCCACCACAGGCGTCCCCGGCCCGAACCCCGTCACCCCCGGACCGACGGCCTCGATGGTCCCGGCGAGGTCAAGCCCCACGAGCCGCGGAGCGCGCATGGGACGCACGAAGCGCAGCCGCCCCTGCCGGAGCTTCCAGTCCACGGGGTTCACCCCCGCGGCCTCGACGCGGATCAGCGCTTCCCCTGCCCGGGGCACGGGCGACGGCAGCTCGGCCAGATGAAGCTCTTCGGGACCCCCATAGCGATCGAACACCACGGCGCGCATCGCGCCCAGCCTACGTCAGAGCCCGTGACCGGCACAACCTGGGCCCAAGGTCCCGCGAGCTCACCCCCACCTCGGCGGTGGTCAGTACAGCAGCCGTGAAGCGGCGGTAGTGGCCGCCGACGGGAGCGCCCACAGTACGCCCCACCGCACCAACACCCCGGGATCGCTGGAGCCGGAGGCCACGAGCGCACCCGCGGCCCTGGCACACGACTTGCGAACGGTCCTCTCCCGAGGTCCTCGCCGCCCGAGGCCCGAGAGGAGAACCCCATGACCTTCACGCCCCGCTGGCTGCGCCGTCTGGCGCGCGCGACGCTCTTCTCGCTCACGCTGCCGCTCGCCGCCCCGGCCTTCGCCGCCGACGGAAAGACCGTCACCGCCGCCTCGCGGGCCGCGGAACGGGCGCTCCTCAAGGGGGGTCACGCCGTCGAGGGCGTGCTCCACCTGCGCGCGAACGCCAAGGAGGGCTGGGTGCGAGCCACGACCCCCGAAGGGCAGCAGACCCTGCGCTTCGGCGCCAACGGGACGCTCCTCTCGATCGACGGGCAGGCCGCGACGGACGCCGCGAAGCGGGGCCGCAAGGCAAACCCGCTCGTCACCGCCGCGCGCCACCTGCTCGCCCTCGCGAGCGGCAGCCCGAAGCACGTCGCGGAGCTGAGCGCCGCGCGCCACGACGGTGTGCTGCAGGTCCTCACCACCGACGGGAAGAACCTCACGCAGCGAAACGACGCGCTCTCGCCGACGCGGGTCTCTCGCGCCGCCGTGAAGGCCGGGGGAGCGCCGCTGCAAGACCTGCTCACGCAGGCCTTCGAACGCCTGCAGGCCGCCACCCCCGAGGTGCCGCTGACGAGCGAGGCCGCGCGCGCCGTCCGCCGCTACCTGCGCGAGCGGACCGCCTTCTACGAGAAGGGGGTCCCGACGGCGGAGGCCGCCAAGCGCCAGCTTCGCGGAGCCCGCCGCCGCCCCGACGACGCCTTTCTCGCCGTGCTCTCGGGAGCCATCGCGCCCGAGGAGTTCGTGGTGCGCGGCAGCCTGAGCACGCGCAACCTGACCCGCCTCATCGCCTTCGGCTACGTCACGCCCGCCATCGCCGCGCAAGCGCTCGAGGCGCGCGGGCAACGCCTGACCTACGTGGATCGGACGGCGCTCGAGAAGGCCCTGCCGGCCACGATCTGCACCGTCGAGGAGGCGCGCCGCGTGGTCCTCGGCGGCACCTACGGCGAAAAGAAGGCGCTCGTCGAGCGCGGGATGGTCCCCGCCGTGGTGCTCGAGGAGCGGCTCGCCACGCCGGACCTCTACAACGGCGAGCGCCTGCTGCTGAAGCGCGCTCTCAGCCACTGGCGCGTGCACGACCGGGCCCACGCCCGCAAGGTCCTCGCCAAGGGCTCGTACCTGGCCAAGCGCGAGCTCTTCGCCTCGGGGCTCGTCCCAGAAGACCTCGTGCGTCAGCGGCTGGGGCGGCCGATCTCGGTGCTCGAGGAGCAGCTCCTCGTCGAGCAGCTCGTCGCACAGCGGCCGTATGCTCTGGCGGCGGGGACGCGCGTCTCCTCCTCCGTGAAGAAGGTGGAGCTCGCGAAGCCCGCCGCCGCCGAACGCCCCGCGCTCGTCCCGTAGCGCCCCGCGCTCGTCCCGTAGCGCCCCGCGCCCCCTATCGCTACTGCGCCGTGCACTGCCCCGCCACGCAGAGCGCCTTCACGCCGAGCCGCTTCGGCTTGCACCGGCAGCGCTTCTTGCAGCGCGCCGCGGCGTGCTGGGCCCGCACCTGCGCCGCGGTCCCCTTGTTCACCGCGCGATACGAGACCGACGCGCACGGCACGCACGCGCAGGGCTCGCCCACGGGGACGAGCTCGCAGTCGCGGTGCCGCTGACAGACCCGCTCGGGACTCTTCGTCCCGACGCCGAGCGCCGACGAGGCGATCTTGCGCAGCGGCCGACAGCGCGGGCAGGGTCGATAGCCCGCCTCCAGCGCCTCGTCCACCGACTTGAAGACGGCTGTGCAGTGGGGACAGCGGAAGTGCTTGCACCCGGCGCGGTGAAAGCGGCGCGACCGCACGTCCCCGCGAAACGCCCCGTACGCCCCCGGCAGCGGGTCGGCCGGCGCCTCGGGGGGCGCCGCCCCGGCGGCCGTAGATAGAAGCATGATACCCAGCATGCAGCTTACGATAGCCCAGTATCGTTCCACCGTCACGCCCCGCACTCCTCGCCGCCTCACCCCCGCGCTCACTGCCCCGCCTGCTTCCCGGGCCCACCCCCTCCGCTCGACCCGCCGGCTCCGCCCTGAGGGAGCGCCTTCACCAGGTCGGCCTTCTTGCACCAGCGTCCCCGCGGCCAGTTCTCGGGCTTCAGGTGGTCCTCGGGGCGCGCGCCGAGCTCATCGATTGCCGCCAGACCGAGCTGCTTCAGCGCGCGGTAGCTCACGCCGTTCTTCATCGACGAGTTCCAGAAGAGGAAGCCGTCGATCCCCGCCTTGCGCGCGGCCTCGAGCTGCTTGTGGATGAAGGTCGCGCCCCAGAAGGAGCGCACGCCGTCGGGGTAGGCCTGCAGGTACGGCCGGAGCACCACGCCCGGCACCCGGCGCCGCGCGCGCCAGAGGCCGCAGTGGATGAGCTCGTAGACCCCCTCGGTCGCCTGTCCCCCGGGGAAATAGGTGTGCATCCCGTTGGCGTACATCATCGGCGAGAGCGCCTCCACGTAGCGCGCCATCACCTCCACCGTCTGTCCGATGCGCCGCGGATCGCCGTCCACCCAGGTCGTGAGGCCGAAGATGTCCACGGAGATGGGGATCTTGAGCGCCCGGTCCAGCTTCTCGAGAAAGCCCGCGACCACCTGCTCGCGCGTGCGCTTGTCCTGGTGCAGCCACTGTCCCGCGCCCCCCTCGGAGTCGTGAGGAAACCGGATGTAGTCGTACTGGATCTCGTCGACGCCGAGGCCCTCGAGCTCGACCGACAGCTCCACGAGGTAGTCCTGCAGTTCGGCGGAATAGACGTCCACCCAGCCCGCGCCGCGGCTGCGATAGAGCTGCGCGCCTCCCTTGCCGGTCCGCACCGCGAGGTCCGGGCGCTTCACGGGAAGGCGGCTGTCCTTGAAGCAGACCATGCGCACGATGACGTAGATGCCGTGCTCGTGAAAGGTCTTCACCACGGCGCCCAGGTCCTTGAAGACCTTGCTCTGCACGCGCTTGGCGAGGGGGACCTCGCTCGCCCAGTGCACGCTTCCCCAGTCGTCCTTCACGTCGAAGACCACTGCGTTCATATGCGCGGCCTTCATGGCCTTCGCCGCCCGCTCGGCGCCGAACTTCGCCAGCCAGTAGGCCGTCAGGTAGTAGCCGCGCGCGCGCCGCCCCTTCTCGCCGAGGTCGTCCTTGAGCCCCCGGTCGGGGAACTTCTTCGGCGTGTAAGGCTTGAGCTTGGTCGCGTACTCCTTGGCGTAGAGCGCGTCGAGAGTGGGATTCTCGGCGGCCGAGCCGCTACGCGCGAAGGACAGAAGGGTCGGGACGAGGGCCAGGGCGCACGCACGCTGCATGCTGCAATCGTAGTGCGCCGGGGGGACGCGATCCAGTAATCGGGGGTCCCGGAGCCGGGGCCCCCTCGGCCACCGGGGTCACGCCCTCGGTCGCGCCCTCAGGCCAGCGAGAGGGTCCGCAGCTCGCGGGCGGTAAAGCCCATCAGAAAGAGCAGCGTGTCGATGCGCTCGTGGTAGTTCAGACTCATGTCGGCTACGGCTTGGAGCTTGGGCTTCGCGCGGAAGGCGATGCCGAGGCCCGCGGTCTGCAGCATCAGCATGTCGTTCGCGCCGTCGCCGATGGCCACGGTCTGCTCGAGGCGGCACTTGTAGACCTTGGCCATGTCCTTGACGATCTGCCCCTTGCGCTCCGCATCGACGATCGAACCCTGCACGCGGCCGGTCAGTCGTCCGTCCACCACCTCGAGCTCGTTGGCAAACGCGAAGTCTAGACCGAAGCGCGTCTTGAGCTCGTCGACGAAGAAGTCGAAGCCGCCGCTCACGAGGCCCACGCGGAACCCGAGGCTCTTCAGCACGCGGGCGAAGTTCTGCGCTCCGGGCGTCATGGCCACCTCCGAGGCGCGCTTCTCGGCCGACTCCATGGGGAGCCCCTTGAGCAGCGCCACGCGCTGCGCGAGCGCCTGCTTGAAGTCCAGCTCCCCGCGCATGGCGCGCTCGGTGATCTTCGCCACCGGCTCCTTGCAGCCCGCGAGCGCGGCGAGCTCGTCGATCAGCTCGGCCTGCACGAAGGTCGAATCCACGTCCATGCAGACGAGCCGCTTGCTTCGACGGAAGATGTCGTCGCGCTGCACGGCGATGTCGGCCTCGAGCTCGGCTCCGAGGGCCAGGATCTCTCCCCGCAGCGCGGCGAGCTGCCCCTCGGTGTAGGCCCGTCCGGGCGCCAGATCCGCGATCAGCTCGAGGCCGTTCAGCTCGTCCTCGCTGAGCGTGCGGATGTCGAGGATGTTCATCTCCCGGCTGGCGATGAAGCGGGTGATGGCAGCCACCGCGTGCCCGTTACCGAGCGCGCCGAGCACGGTGACGCAGATCGCCGGCCCGCGCGCCTCGGTGCTGGCCGCCGCCACGTCGCGCAGCGGGCTCACCTCGAGGCGCAGGCCGAGCTCCGAGACGGCTACCAGGATGCGGCGCAGGGCGTGCGAGTCGGGGGGGATGTCGATGATCGTCGAGAGCATCAGGTAGCCGTGCATGGCGGACTGGCCGATGTTCACGAGCGTGGCGCTCTCCTCGGCGATGATCTCGGTGAGGCGGGAGGTGACGCCAGGACGGTCCGCCCCGGAGACGTGGAGCACGATACGGTCGGTATGGGTCGTCATGTCGCCTCCGGTTCTACCAGCCGAAAAGCCAGGCCACCACCCCCTCGGGGGGATCGCTGCTGCGAGCGAGGGCCAGCGCCAGCCGGGCGCCCATGCGCACGACCAGCGGCTCCGCGGGACCGAGCGCCTTGGCGCGCCGGGCGAGCGCGTCCCCTCCCTCGCGCCGACCTCGCCAGGCCAGCGCCAGCACCACGGTACGTCGCGCGAGCGCGTCGCGACCGCTCCCCGAAAGAAGGCGCCAGAGCTCCTCCTCGGGGCAGTAGCGGCCGAGGTAGCGGGCCAGCGCCGCCTGCGCCGCCGTGCGGACGTCGCTCGCTCCGTCGAGGGCTCCGCCGATCAGCGCGGGTGCGGCGCTCGGTTCCTCGAAGGCCAGCGCACCGAGCGCGGTGATGGCCATGCGGCGCCGCTCCTCGCTCGGGTCCCCCGCCCCCTCGAGCAGAAAGCGCACGGCCTCGACCACCCCCTTGCCGCGCACCTTCCCGAGCGCCTCGAAGGCCGCCCAGCGTTCCGACGGCTCGCGGGCGAAGGTGCTGCGCCAGAGCAGCGGGACCACCGCCGCACCGAGGTCGGCGCTCTGCTCGGCCGCAGCCCGCAGCGCGGCGAGACGCGGCGCGAGGTCGCTCTCGCGCAGCGCCGCGTCCAGGAGCCCGAGCGCCGCACGCCGGTCTCCCGACGGAGTCACCGCCCCGACGGCCGCCGTCCGGACCGCCGCGATGGGGTGCGCCGCAGCCCGGCCGAGCGGTCCCGCCAGGCCGAGGCGCCGCGCGACCTGCAGCGCCAGCAACGCCTCGTCCTTGCCTCCGCGCGCGACCGCCTGCGCCACGGGCTGGTCGAGCTCCGCCACGGCGCCGCCCGGAGAGAGGGTCCCCGCCGCCTCGAGCGCCGCCCGCCAGACCTTCGCGTCCGGGTCCTGCAAGAGCGGGATGAGCTGCCGCACCGCCACCGCGGGTGAGGGCGCTGCGAGCACGAGCACCGGACTCAGCGCGGTACGCACCGCGGGGCTCGGGTCCTTGACCAGCCGCTCGACGAGCTCATAGAGAAAGGAAGCACCGGGGGGCGGCCTGCGGGCCAGCTCCTGCAGCATCGCCGTGCGAAGCTGCGGATCGTCGTCCCGCAGGTAGAGCCGGGCCAGCCGGAGGAACTTCTTGCCCCCCTTCTGCAGCGCGAGCGCCGCCGCGGCCGCGCCGGCGCGCTTCACCTCGCGGTCCTTGTCGAGCGCTGCCTGGTCGGCGAGCCACATGCCGAGCCGCGGGCTGGCCTGCGCGAGCGACTGCGCGCAACCGAGGGCCTGCTCGCGAAGCTTCGCACGCTTGATCTTCCACGCCGCGGCGAGGAGCGTGGTGGCGACCCGGGCGTTGGGCTCCTGGTGCCCGCACACCTGGGCCAGCGCGGCCTGCGCCAGGTCCGGAGGCCCCTGCCGCATGGCGCGCGCCACCTCGGCCAGACCCACCGCGCCGACGCGCAGGAGGGACTCTACGGCCGCGGCGCGGACCGTCACGTCCCGATCCTTGATCATCCCCTTCAACAGGTCCCACCGCGTCTTGTCGAGCGGCCGCGGCACCAGGCCGAGCCCGATGGCCGCAGCCCGGCGCATGAGCGTCGCCTCGCCGCGCGGCAGGCGCGTCCGCGCGAGCTCCTGGAGCAGCGCCATGGCCGTCTCGGGGTCGCCGAAGCGGGCGAAGAGGCTCGTGGCCGCGGCGCGCACGGCCGGGTCCTTATCCCGCATCAGCCGCTTGATCGCCGGGAGGATCGCCTCGGGCTTCACGCGGTCGGCTACCGCCACGAGCCACTCGAGCAGCGCGGCGCGCTGAAGACCACCCGCCTGGCTCTCGAGGCGCGAGGCCACGCGTTCGGCCAGCTTGCGCGGCGTCTTGCGCGCCAGGTCGCGCTGGAGCCGCTCCAGCGTCGGCGCGATGGGCGCGAGCCGCTGCTGGTCCGCCCTCCCCGTCAGACCGAGGAGGATCTCGAGCACGTCGAGCGGCTGCTCCGGGGCCGCGTCCCTGAGCTGCATCAGGGCCTCGTGCTGCACGCGCCCGTCGGCGTCGGTGAGTCGCAGTGCGACGACCGGAAGCGCGTGCGCCGAACCGAGGCGCCTGAGCGACCGCAGGGCCGCGAGGCGCACCTGGCTGTCGGCATCCGTGGCCCCCGCCTTGAGCACCGACACCGCGGCCACGGTGGGCAGGCGGCTCGCGCGCTCCACGACCGCGCGCCGCACCACGGGCCGCGCATCGGCCAGCCCCTGCACCAGCACCGAGCGCGTCAGCTCGTCGTTCGTCGAGAGGAGCGCCGCCACCTCGACCGCCTGCCGCCGCTCGGCCGGCTGCTTCACCGCCGCGAGCAGGAGCTGCTGACCCGCTGCCGCGTCTCCCGCGAGGAGCAGAAGCGCGGCCCGACGTGCGGGGGCGAGGGGCTCCGCGAGACGCGCGAACCAGTCCGGCACCGCGGTCGCGGGATCGTCCTTGAGCGGGCCCACGATGACGCGCGAGCGCACCTGCTCGGCCAGCGCCGCGGGTACCGAGCCGAGCGCGAGGCCCGTATCCATCTCGACCCCGTCAAACTGCCCGGGAAAGAGCGCCGCCGCCGGCCGCAGAGAGGGGCGTCCTCGCCTCAGCACGACCCGTTCGAGCCCCGGCACGCCGGGAGCCGTGTGCAGGTACACCGACGACGAGAGCGCCACGTAGAGCCCCGCCACCGCGCAGAGCGGGATGGCGAGGAGCACCGCCGCCACCACCGACCAGACGCGAACGCTCCTCTGGACGCGCGTCCGCTCCTGATCGTCGAGCGCGTTGCCGAGGTAGCTCGCCACCTGCAGGAGCTCTTGCGGTCGCAGGAGCTGCTTCGCGTGCAGGCGTCGTCGCAGCGCCAGCTTGGCGCGCGCGCGCCCGCGCAGGACCGGCGCCACGAAGTCGCGGATCGGCTGCCGCAGGTACGGATGGAGGATCGTGTACCCGACGCCGTTGCCGTTACCGTTGCCGCCGGGGGTGAGCCCCGCCCCTCCCTCGACGCAGCTCCGCACGAGCCCCTGCTCCTCGAGGCCCGCGAGCAGCCGCGTGGTGACGGCCTTCGGCAGTCCGGCGCCCCGCGCGATCTCGGTGAGCGCGAGGCGCAGGCGCGGGTTCGGTTGCTCGGAGAGCACCGCGAGGACTCGACGCGCGCGCCAGGCCCCGGCGCGCCCCGCGAGCTGCTCGACGTAGAAAGCCGACAGCGCGGTGGCGCCGCCCACCCGGCTGAAGGCCTTCGGGCGGGTGATGCGGTGCAGGACCGCGGCGTGTCCGACCACCTGTATCGCCGCGGGGAGGACCGGCCCCGCCGCGCAGAGCTCCTGGGCGATCACCTCGGGCAGCCCGGCCTCCATGTAGCCGCCGCCGGCGAGCACCGTCTGCTCGAGCACCTGCGCCACGCGCTCCTTGTTCCAGCGCCCGAGCGTCACCGTGTGCGCCGCAGGGATCGCCGCGAGCCCCTCGGCCAGCTTCGCGAGCGCGTGCAGATTGCCGCGATCCACGGTGACGACGAGCTTGACCGCCCCCGACCGCTCGAGGGTGTTCAGGAACTGCCGGATCGCCTGGACCTCGGGCTCCTCCATCCAGAGCAGCAGCTCGACGTGATCGAGCAGGAGGAGCGCGGCGCCCCCCTGCTGCCGCTGCACGTGGTCGGCGAGGACCGCCGGAGCGCTCTCGTCGGGACCGATGGGACGACCGACGAGCCGGGCCAGGCCCTGTCCGAACTGCTGCTCGAGGTTGAACCCCAGCTCGAGGTAGATGGGCGAGAAGCCCGCGGCCAGCGCGGCCGGATAGACCCCGGCCCGCAAGAGAGAGGTCTTGCCCGAGGCCACCTCGCCGGTCAGCAGGATCGTTCCGACGCCTCGGTGCCGGACGAGCTCGAGCAGCTGCGTGCGCTCGCTCTCGCGCCCGAACAGCAGGCTCGCCTCGTCCTCCTCGTACGGCGCAAGCCCACGGAAGGCTCCGGCTCTCGGCTTGGGCGACATGGATTCCGGGCCATCATATCACGGGAGGCGCGAGCCCCGAAAATGCCCGGCACCCCGAACACCGCGCGGATCCTTACGCACACCGTCGGAGATGGGCCTCCGGGTCGATTGACCGGCCGATCCACGGAATGTTACGTTGGGCGCGCCGCCGCATGGCTCACTGGCCCCATGAGTAAGGAATCGAGAAAGGTCGTGCCACTCGGCCCACCCTGGCGCCGGCACTTCCACCGCGGGTTGCGCCACCTGCGCGACGGCGAGACCGCGGAGGCCGCGAAGGCGTTCGAGCAGGCGCTCGCGCTGAACCCCGACGAACCCGACGTGCTCCTCGCCCTGGCCCGCGAGCGGCTGCGGCAGGACCGCTTCGACGACGCCGAATCTCTGCTCCAGCGGGTGCGGCAGCTCAAGCCATCGAGCGTCGCGGCGGCCGCGCTGCTCGCGCGCATCCTGGGGCTGCATCAGGGACGGCGCGAGGAGGCCTTCGGCGTGGTGCACCAGGTGCTATCTCGCCAGCCGGAGGCCGTGGCGCTGCAGATCATTCGCGGCGAGCTCCTGCTCGAGGAGGGGGCCCTCCCCGAGGCGCGCGACGCCTTCGCGCGGGCCCTCGATCACGCGCCGACCGACGAGCTCGCCCGCGCCGGCCTCGCGAGAACCTTCAACTGCGAGGGGGTCGCGCTGAGCGAGAACGGCGAGGACGAGCGCGCGGTCTTCTGCTTCAAGCGCGCCGCCGATCTGGACCCCGAGTGGGCGGGTCCCTACGTGAACCTCGGCGTGGTGCTGGGCCGGCTCGGTCGCACCGAGAGGTCGCTCGAGGCCTACCGGCAGGCGCTCGCACGCGACCCGTCGAGCCCCGCGGCCTACTACAACCTGGCGAGTACCCTCCACGAGCTCGGCCAAAGGCGCGAGGCGGCCGAGCTCTTCGAGCGCCTGCTCGAGGTGGACCCCGAGTATCCGCAGGGCCGCGTCGCGCTGGCCAACGTCCTCGGCGAGCTCGGCGAGCTGGACCGCGCCGTCGCCCTGCTCCTCGAGGAGCTCGAGCTCGCCGGCCCCTGCGCGCGCACATTCAGCAGCCTGGGCCTGGCCTACGTCTGCAGCGGCAACGCCGAGCGCGGCGAAGAGTGCCTGCTTCGGGCCCTCGAGCTAGACCCCACCTATCTCAATGCCCTCTACAACCTGGCCACCCTCTACGCCACGCAGGAGCGGCACACCGACGCCGCCGCCCTCCTCGAGCGCGCCTTCGCCACCGACCCCGAGCGCACCGCCGAGCTCTTCGCCGGCGAGCGCCGCTTCGACGGGTTGCGCCGGCTCGAGCAGTTCCGGTTTCTGCACTAGCGCCCCGGCGCACGCGCGGCGGCGCGGCGGCGCGGCGGCGCGGGGATTCGGACCCGGCCTACGTCCCCGGCACCACGCTCGTAGGAATCAGCCCCCGCAGCTTCCAGCCGGTCTTGAGCAGCCAGGTTCGCGGTTCCAGCACCGGCGGGTCTCCGTCGGGGGGAAGCGGCGTCAGGTCCTTCCACCCGGTGAAGTAGCGCGCCGAGCTGCACGCGTCCAGGTCGCGTCGCGGAACCCGCTTGCCCCGCGCAACGCTATGCTTGCGTCGATTTTGAAGCACGTACGAGAGCGCCGCCTTCACCTCGCTCGGCGTCTTCAGGATGTGCTGGTGGTAGCGGTCCCGAAAGACCCGTCCCCTGCGGCCCACCGTGCGGTTCAGCGCGTGCGCGAGGCGGATCGCCAGCGCGCGCAGGCCCTTCATCAACACCTCTCGGTCCTTCGCCTCCGTCACCAGGTGCAGGTGATTCTTCTGGATCGAGTAGTGCGCCAGGTTCATGCCGAACCGCCCCGCCGACTTCACGAACGCGTGTTCGATCGCGCGTAGCTGCTTCTTGCTCCGCAGGTTCGGTAGCCCCTCCACCACCTTCATCGTCACGTGCACCGGAAACCGGCTGGCGAGAAGCGGTCGCGCCCGATGCGGCAGGCCGCTCCCCGGCTGCTTCTTCCGCCCCGCGCCCGTGCGCTTCCCACCCCACCCCGTCGCCTCCCGCATAGGCAACGGGAGCTGCTTCGCAGAAGCCGCCGGCGCACCTGTGCCCGAAGTCCGGTCACCGCCCGAGGAGGATTTGCATTTGCATGCCATCATGAATAAGGCCAATACTAGCATGGCGCTGCTCTGCCGTCAAGCGATGTCCTTGCGCGTACACACAAAGAGCGAACTCCTTACACGACCAAAGAAAGCACAAACACACGAAGCCCTCCCCGCCGCACCGACGCACCGCCACCGCCCGCGTGCGCCCACCGCCGCCCGCGCTCTCGCCCACCCCCCGTCGCCAGCCATCCTCCCCGGTGCCCCGACGCACCGCCACCGCCCGCATGCGCCCACCGCCGCCCGCGCTCTTTCCCTCCGCCCCCCGCGCTTTCCCCCCACCCCCGCCGCTCCCCCTCAGGTTTCCGAGGCACTCGTGTGCCAATTCCCCCGCCGCGACACAGCTTCGCGCGGCCAAGGTGACGAACTCTCGACGAACGCCCCAAGGCACGCCCGTTGCAGTCTGGGCGCGCGGAGGAGGACCCATGCGCACCTCGAATTCACTGACGGTCGTGTCGCCGGCGCCTGCCGTGGCGCTCGCGTTATTCCTGTCGGCCTGCGGCGGCCGGGCCGCGCTCACCGTGGATGGGCAAATCGGCGACGGGGCGTCCCGCGCTCACGACGGCGGCACTCAGCCGGACACCCTGCTGCGCCGAGACAGCCTCGCCGTTCCCGGGAGCGACTTGCGCATCACGCCGGTGGATGCGCTCCCGCCCGACGCACCGCTCACGACCGAGGGCTATCTGCTCTGGCAGGCCCCGGGCGGCTTCGCCGGCACCGGCCCCGCCATCGAGCTCCTGCGGACCGGCGTCCTCCGGATCTGGAAGGCCACCTCGCAGCTCACCCCGCACCAGACCGCCAAGTGGGACCGCGAGCTGGCCCTCGACCCGAAGGATGCTCGCGACCTCTTCGCGCTGCTCCGGGCGGTGGACTACTCCAAGCTGCCGCACAAGACCGGCCAGTGGAACGAGTGCTATCCCGTCTTCTATTTCGAGCCCTGCACGAAGTGCAAGACCGTCGAGCTGCGCTACACCACGGCCAGCGAGCTTCTCCCCGAGATGAAGGCCGTCTACGCCGCCTTCGACGTGCCGCTCAAGGGGCTGCTATACGAGCCGCCGTCGGGGTTCTGTCCGTACTAGAACGTCCGCTCGTCAATCCGACCACGAGGACCCTGCGTCGGCAGGCCCCGCGTCACGCCGCGTCCCCACCAGATCCGGTCGCGGCGCGCTATCCGGCCGCGGGGTTCCCGCATCACGCGGTCCAGCGTCTGGCCACGGACGATCGAACTCGTAGGGGCTGCAGCTCCTGCTCGCGAACTGGAAGCAGCGTCCGGTGCGATCGCACGCGTCCAGGCCGGTGAATGCCTCAGGCCCGGCGCCACAGCACGCCAGCTGAAGCTCCGTGGGGGGCTTGTCCATGCAGACGAAGTACGTGGGCTCCATCGGGTGACAGAGCTTTTCCAGCGTGCAGTTCTCGGCACGCCACTGTGGGCTCGGCGCCTCGCGCGTGGCGCAGGCCGAGACGAGGAGCAGGATCGTGCAGGATACCCGACGCATGGGCCTAGGCCGGAGGAACGACATCGAACGCGAAGCCCACCTTCACCTCGTAACCCCAGCCAGGGCAGGAGTTCCAGGTGTGGTACTTGGCCTTGAACGTATACAGGTCCGTAGCCGGCGCCACGAACTCGATGATCTCGTAGGGGTTGTCGTAGGACGCTCCCCCCTCGTTGACCTGGTAGTTGTTGCGCAGCACCCGCAGGTCCAGGTCCGCGTGCGCACCGGCCCCCGGGCAGCCGTCCCAGGCGAGCACCGCTCGGACCCGGTCTCCCTGCTGGAACATGTACTGTCCGATAACCCGCGTTCGCTGGAGCGGGTCGAAGCTGCTCGGCCACCAGGTCTGCTCCGCCAACACCCGCCCCCGGGTCACCATGTCCGCGATGCGCCCGGCGCTCGGGACGCCGGCTCCGTCCCGCTCGTCCGGATAGCGGTAGTCCGAGTACGACTTCGCAGAGTCCGGAATATCCACGTCATGACTACACCTGTTATAGGGGGCTCCTTCCCAGGTATTGCACGACGACGCGAGCAGCGCCGCCCGGGTGGGCATGGGCCGGTATTGAAAGAGACTCGGCCACCTTTGCTGAAGCAGGGCCACCAGCGCCGAGGCCCCTCCCGCGGCCATGCTGGTTCCCCAGGTCGTACGGAGCCCTCCGCTGAGGTCGTTATCCGTCGTCGTCACGCCGTTGGCATGTAGAGCGACGTCGGGCACCTCGCGGTCGCAGCCACTTCCAGGCCCCTCGCAGGCGGTCGGGTTCTGGGAGGACGTCTTATTGAACATGAACTGAATGCTCGTATCGTAGCCGCCCACGCACAGCACCCCCGTGGCCACGCAGTCGGCGGCCACCGAGGCGCCCCAGTTGCCCGCCGACTTGACCAGCGTAAGCCCGTAGCGAACGTTCCAGTCCTGCGCCGCGTGGTCTACCCCTCCATCGCCCCAGCTCTCGTTCACGACAGTCACACCGGCCCACCGGAGCCAGTCCAGGTTCGCGCTATGTCCATCGATCGTGCGGTTGGCGTAGTACATGTCCACGAACGGCGCCCCCCTCGGCCTCGTCAGGGCGATCTCAGCGGCGTTGTGGCCGATCATGCCCACGACCGCGGTCTGGTGCGTTCCGGCACAGAAGCCACCCGGCCCGGGAAAGTGGCAGGCTGGAAACCCTTCAAGCTCTTCTCCGAGCTTGCTGTCGGCGCAGCGGTACCGGCAGTCCGCGTCGCTCCAGCAGCCGTGCAGCTCGCGCGCCGTCTGGTGCGGAAACCAGAGGTATGTGTTTCGGGCCAAACAGTCGTCCCCCGTCACTCCCACCCTGACCCCCGTCCCGTTGTAACCCCACCACCAAAAGGTCGTGTTCAGCTGCAGGTCCACGGACGAGACATAGGCGTGCGGTTTTGGCTTCTCGGTGCGCTTGCTCAGCTCGATGCGCTCGATCATCGGATGATCCCGAAGGGCGCCCAGGAGCTGGCCGCGCGTGAGCTCGGCCTCGATGAAAGGAGTGCCGTCGCCGCGCGAGAGCACGCGGCCTCCCGCGTCGGTGATGGCCTTCACGACAGCGTCCGCCGCGGGTCTCATGGTCGAAGCCGCCGCCTGGAAATAGCTGCGCCATGCAGCCTCGTCCGCTGTAGTCGGACGCGGCAGGGCGAGGTCCGGAACCTGGTGCACCACGCGTACGCCGAGCGCGCCATTCCCCGGCGCTTGCGCCGCCGCATAAAGTTCCGCCGAAAGGGCGCCTCGCTGCGGGCGCTCGGCCGCCTTCGCCAAGCGGACCCAGTCGGCGTGCTCCGTCCGGAGCCCGCTCGCAGTGACGTCGAACTTGCGCGTGTGCCCCGAGGCAGCGTCGAAGACCACCAGGCGATGCACGGTCCCCGCTGGAAAGACGCGGGTGACGGAGTGAATCACGTGCTCCTCGGGGCCCAGGTGACGCGAGGCGAGCTGTCGAACCGCGGCCGGGACGCGCGCCTCGTCTTTCGCCACCCACGCGTTGGTGCTGGCCAGCTTGCGCGATTCAAGGGCAGGCCCTTGGTCACCGCAGCCGACGGCGCAGGTCAGGACAGAGACCAGAGACCAGAGCCTGGTGTCGTCTTCATTGAATCCCCCAGGAAGAATGTCCAGCCGCACCGTAGGCGTTATACGGTCTCGCCGTCAAGCGATAAAACGCTATACACCTAACAGCATAGAAGTGAGCAACCCATTGCTCACTTGGCTGGCGGCGCCGTCGGGCCCACGGGAAGCCACGACGGCTGTCACGAAGCTGCCCCCCTCCGCCCCTCAGCACATCCCCAGGCACTTGCACATGCCGCTCTGGCAGATGCTGTCGCAGCCGCCCGCGCAGGTGTAACCGCACTCGCAGCCGTCGCTCCAGCTCCCGTTGCAGTTGGTCCAGGGGGCGCCGTCGCACTCGCAGTTGCCGGTCGCGGGATTGCAGTGCGCGCGGCTGCCGCAGACCTTGCCCGCGCAGGGGTCGGGCGTGATGCACGCGCTCCCGCTGCACTGCTTGCTCGGCGGGCACTCGCAGCCGTCGCTCCACCCGCCGTTGCAGTTCTTGTAGTTCGTGTTGCAGTAGCAGTTGCCGTTCGAGCAGTACGCGCCGCCGCCGCAGTTCTTGCCCGCGCACGGGTCGGGCGTGACGCACGCGCTTCCGCTGCACTGCTTGTTCGACGGGCACTCGCAGCCGTCGCCCCACCCGCCGTTGCAGTTCCGGTAGCCTCCCGTGCACCCGCAGGTCCCGCCCGAGCAGGTCGCGTTCCCGCCGCAGCTCACGCCCGCGCAGGGGTCGGGCCCGACGCACGCGCTCCCGCTGCACTGCTGACCGGGCGCGCACTCGCAGCCGTCGTTCCACCCGCTGTTGCAGTTCTGGTAGCTCCCCGAGCAGGCGCAGCTCCCTCCCTGGCAGATCCCGTTCGCGCCGCACGACTTGTTGCAACCGCCGCAGTGCTTCGCGTCCTTCTGGGTGTCCACGCAGAAGGTGCCGCAGGGGGTCGTTCCGCCGGTGCAACCCGCATCCCCCGCCACCTGTCGATCCGCAGCGAACAGATCGGAGACCGCCCCATCGGCGCGCACGACCGGGCCATCGGGCCACGGGTCCGCCTGCCCGTCGCGCCAGGTCGCCCCGAGCTCCGGCGACCCGCCTGCCTCGGGGACGCACACTTCCTGCCGCGTGTCGCAGACCGCGCCCGGTCCGCAGGGAACGTCAGTGCTGCACGGTCGCCCCACCGAATCAGGCCGCCGGGCACTACACCCGACGAGCACAACGACGACCCCCGCACAGCTCCAGCGTGTCATGGCTCGGCTTCCCATGCGTCCCGCGGGTCCCTCCCCTTTCGATCTCTAGCACACCGTCCGCGCGAATGGGGTTCCCCCTTCCACAGAGGCCCCGGCCGTCCGGAAATTTGCCGCTCCCTTCTGGGCCCCGTACGGTGAAGTGATGCGCAAACACGAAAAGAAGAGCTTCGAGCGCGCCATCGCCCGACTGGACACGAACCTGGCGGCGCAAACCAGCCGCACGGAGCTCTTGCAGCGGTGGCTCGACGAGCAGGGAGCTCGCCTCGAAGAGCTCGGCGCCCACCTCGCCGCCAGCGCGGCACGCCTCGAGCGGCTCCTCGGTGGGCCTCGGGAAGGCGACGCCAACGCGGCTTGATTTTCCGCCGCCGCCGCGCGAGAAGCAGGGGATGGAATGCTTCGTCCTCGGCACGGGGGGCATGATGCCCATGCCCAAGCGGCGGCTGACCTCGGTGGCCGTGCGCACCGACGGGCGGGTCTACCTGTTCGACTGCGGCGAAGGCACGCAGGTACCGTACAAGGAGGCCCACCTCGGCTTCCGGCCGCTCAAGGTCGTGGCCGTCACGCACCTGCACGCCGACCACGTCCTCGGGCTCCCCGGCATGCTCATGCTGCGCTCGCAGATGGAGACCCCCGAGGAGCTCGTGCTCGTGGGCCCGCCAGGGCTCGAGCGCTTTGTGAAGAACGTGCGTCACGACCTGCGCATGTACATCAACTACCCGCTGCGCTTCCTCGAGTGGTCCGAGAGGGCGGGCGAGCTGGCCTACGAGGACGAGCAGGCGCGCCTTTTCTGGCGACCGCTCGACCACAGCGTCTTCTGCCTCGGCTATCGCCTCGAGGAGCACGGCCGCCCGGGGAAGTTCGACCCCGAGGCTGCCGTGCGACTCGGAGTACCGAAGGGGCCGCTCTACCGGCAGCTCCAGCTCGGCGAGGCGGTCGTCACCCCGTCGGGCGCGACGGTGCAGCCCGAGGACGTGCTCGGCCCGCCGCGTCGCGGGCGGCACGTGGCCTTCTGCACGGACACCGCCATCACCGAGGCGCTGCAGCCGCTCTTGCGCGAGACCGACCTGGCCTTCGTCGAGGGGATGTTCCTCCCCGAGCACGAGGCCGAGGCGGCGGAGAAGAAGCACATGACCGTCGCGCAATCGACGCAGGCCGCGGCGCGCGCCAAGGTCGGGCGGCTGGTCCTCGTGCACCTGAGCCCGCGTTACGAGCCGGCGGAGCTGCCACGCATTGACGAGGAGGCGGCGAAGCACCATCCGGCAGCCGCCGCCGGACGCGAGGGACAGATGATCGAGGTCCCGCTGCCGGACTGAGCTGCGCCGAGCCGTCAGCCGCGCCTCGCCCTCAGCCCTCTCGCGAGGCCTCGTCAGACTCCACCGGCTCTTCGCGCGCGACCGGCGCCTCGGCTTCGGCCGCACGCCGCCGCTCCTGCCGCAGGCGTTCTCGACGATAGGCATCCACGGCGCCGAGGCCGACCAGCGCCACCAGCGTACCGGCGAGCACGCCCATCAGGCCGCCGAGCTCGAGCGTCGCCACCGCCGCGGCGCCCGCGGCACCGGCCAGCACGACCAGCGAGAGCCATTTGGTGGAGCCGCTCAGTTGCCGGGCTCCGGCCCCGACGGCACGTGCAGGCGCGACGGCAGCACCACCAGCACCTCGGCCGGACTCGCGCGAAACTGGGCCGGCGTGGAGGTGACGTCGGCCACGACCCTGCGGATCGTGGTCAGGCCCCGCCCGAGCTGCTCGATGAGCCCGAGACTCCGCGCGGCCGCCGCGAGCACCGGGTTTCGCGGGAGCGAGACCCCGCCATGAATCGCGAGCTGCTCGAGCGAGAGCTGCGCGGGCAGTGCCCCGGGGCTCCAGACCTCGAGCCGGTCGTCGAAGATCCGGAGCGCGACGCGCCCGCTCGCGCGGTAGTCGCGGTGCACGAGCGCGTTGAGCACCGCCTCGCGTACGGCCACCGTCGGGTACTCGGGCTCCGACTCGTCGGGGCGCACGAGGTTCGGCACGGCCTGGCTCTGCTCGCTCACGAAGGAGAGCGTCTGGTCGAGCAGCGTGGTCAGCCGGCCCTCGAGGTCGACGCGCTCGCCGACCGGGTCCGACAGGTGCGTGCCCCGGATGCGCGCCGCGACGAGCCCCCACTCGGGGTGCGCGAGCTGCGGGAAGAGACCGAAGGCCATCAGGCCCGCCACGGTCGGAACGGAGCGTCCGCCGGCCTGAGCGAGGAGCCCCATCGCCGCGCCGAGCTGCTCGGGCGGCAGCGTCTCCGCCAGCCCCGGCGCACGCCGCCGCAGGTACGCCTGCAGGCGCTCCTGATCGAGGTGCTCGAGGTCCGACCCGGGGACCGGGCTGCGCTCGAAACCGGGTGGAGGTGGTGGAAGCATGCCGCCCTTCATCGTACCGGAGGTCCCGCGCGCTGCAAGCGCACGAATCGATCCGGGCACGAAGTGGTCGAGCCTGTCGGGTCCCTCGGGCCGCTCCCCCGCGCATGCTCCGGTTTCGGGAGGCGCCCCTCCGAGGGCAGGTGTTCACGACGTGCGCACCGTGCGCGAAAACGCCTGCTCTCGCGGGACTTTCGCCGTCGCGCACGATGGCATCGACGTTGCTCTTTCCCCCTTCGGCGTGTGTGTTGGATCCCAACCGAAGGAGCTAGACATGTTCACCCGTGCTTTCGCCTCCGCGGCCGTGCTGGCCGCCCTCATGGTGCCGTCGGCGGTCTTCGCCGCTCCCCCGGCGCAGCAGGGCCGCGTCACCGACCGCTATGCCATGAGCATCATCAAGAAGGCCGCCAACCAGCGCGTGGGCCGCTACGGCCGCGGCTGGGACGTGCACCTGGGCGCGTTCATCAACTACGTCGTGGCCGGCCCGCCCGCCCGCACCTTCAATGCCGAGGTGAACTGGGGTCCCGGACCGCACATCATGATCGCGGTGCCCGACCTGCAGGGGATCATCAACCTGCAAAAGGGTCGCGGCGCGCCGAAGGGCGTCAAGCGCGTCACCTTCACGAACCTCCCGGCGATCGAGCCCATGCCGGCTCCGGCCCCGGTGATTCAGCCCGCGAACAACGGCGGCGCGCACGGTGGCAATCGCCCCCGCGGCGGTGGTTGATCGCTTCGAACGCAGCGAGTAGGTCTCCTCCTCCTCGCTGACGCCCCTGACCGAGCCCTTCCGCGCACACCCCTGGGCTCGGTCAGGGGTTTCTTTTTTTCCCCACGCGTTCCCCTTCGCCCCTCATCTCTTCACTCGAGCTTGCGGTCGCGCTATCGCGCTCGCTTGTGCTTGCTATCGCGCTCGCGATCTCGCCTTCGGCCTCGCATCGCGGACGCGAGTGCGCACGTGCTCACGACGCGCACATCTATTTCCGACGGCGCGACATGCGTCGCGGCTCCGACTCGCGGCGCAGCATTTCGGCGCTATGCGCGTAATCGTCCGAAATCGTTATGCCGTAAAGCTGGCCGAGCTATTGCTCTAAGGACCCGCGTCGCTTTACCGGCTGCGCAGCGCAGCCCAAACCACAACGTCAACGTCCATTGCTCTTGAAGGAGATCACCATGTCCATCATCAAGAAGACCCTTCTCGCCGTCGGCTCCGCCCTGCTCCTCGCCCCCGCCGCCGCGAGCGCGAACCAGAACAACCAGAGCGGCGTGGCCCAGATTGCCGAGTCGATGGCGCGCCCGGCGCAAAACCAGATCATCCGCATCGCCTTCGAGCGCCCGGCCGTGATCATCATCGGCAGCCAGCAGCCGAACAACAGCTCCGTCGTCCGCCCGAACAACTCCTCCGTCGTGCGCCCGATCGGCAACAGCTCCGTCGTCCGCCCGATCAACAACAGCTCCGTCGTGCGCCCGAACAACTCCTCCGTCGTGCGCCCGATCAACAACAGCTCCGTCGTCCGCCCCGCGAACAACAGCTCCGTCGTCCGCCCCTTCCAGAGCGGCGTCAAGGTCGGCGGCTAGTTCCAGCGTTGACGGCGAGGGAGTTCGTCTCCCTCGCACCCCGCGCCGGCGGATGCCTCCCGAACCTCGCTCACGCGAATAGGGGATGGCCTCCGCCGGCGTTTGTTTATTACCCTGCCGCGATGAAGCTCCGCCTCTACGACTGGGCTCCTTCCCCGTTCTGTCTGAAGGTCCGCGCCATCCTCGACTACAAGGGGCTCGCCTACGAGCGCGTCCCCCTGTTGTCGCAAGGCGGGCGCCACCTCCTCGGCATCCGCCGCCGCGGCCGCGTGGGCAAGGTCCCCGCGCTCGAGGTGGACGGGCGCCTGGTGGTGGACAGCACCGACATCGCCGAGGAGCTCGAACGTCTCGCTCCCGAGCCGACGATCTATCCGGCCGGGCCGCGCGAACGCGCTCTCTCGCACGCGATCGAGGAGTGGGCCGACGAGTCGCTCTACTTCGTGGGGCTCTATTACCAGTGGATCGAGCCGGCGGGGTCGCGCGCGGCAGCCGAGTTCTTCCGGCGCTCCGTGACCGGCACCGCCGTGCATCTCTTGCTGCGGCGCCGCATCGAAGGACAGGTAGTGGCCCAGGGCACCGCGCGCAAGCCACCCGAGCACGTCGCGCGCGACCTCGAGCGGCACCTGGACGCGCTGGCCGCGCTCACCTCTCCGGGGCCCTTTCTCTTCGGGGAAGCGCCGATGCTGTCGGACTTCGCGCTCCTCGGCCAGCTCACCTATCTGTCACGCACACCGAGGGGCGGACCGCCGCTCGCACGGCGGAAAGAGGTGGCCGCGTACCTCGAGCGCTTCAAGCCGCTCCGGCGCGCCTCGACCGGCATCCCGTAGCACCGCGCGGCAGTCCGCGCCTACTTCTTCTTGCCAGCGGTCGGCGTCGGGGGAGCCTGCTTCGCCGCGGCCTTGGCCTGGTCGCGCTTGTCCTTGGCCTCGCCTTGCTTCTTGCTCTTGTCCTTGGACTTTGGAGACTTGTCGCCCATCGAGATCCTCCTCACGTTCGAAGGTTGCTAATCGCCCACCGCATCCCGTCACGTCCCCCTCCGGCGAGGTCCCTCGCGCGAAGAGCCCGTGCGGGTCGGCAAGCACAGCATACGCGGTCGAGGCAGCCTGGGCGCGTTTCCCGTTGCCCCAGCCGCGGCCTTGGCCACGATCGGAGCTTCCAGGCCAGGCGACCCGCCTCCCCGAACTCCCTTCGCGGCGCGCCGCGCCCGCGCGCCGTTACCGAGGCGCCGCCCCCGCACCTCCCGCCAATCGCGTGCGGAACCAGCCGCTTGGCCCCCCTCTGCCCGCCGCCGCCCGACCCGCAACACCTGAAGGCCGCCGCGCCGAGGCCTGGTCTCCCTCTTGCACAGTCGCTCCGCAAACCATTCGAACGTCAGGAGCCCGCCATGAGATCCCTCACGGCCACGATCGTCCTTCTTGCGCTCAGCGCCTCGAGCGCCATCGCCACGCCGCGCGTGCCCACCGCCGTGCGGGAGCGCGTCATTGAGCACGCCCGCCGCAGCGGCGCATTCGAGGGCCTTCGCCGCCCCACTATTTCCATCTACATGGACGGAGACCACATCGTGCGGGCGGTGATCAGCAGCCTCTTCACCGAGACCTACTCGCACGCGGCGATCCCTTCCGTGACCCGTCGGGAGATGACCCTCTTCGCGGATTTCCGCTATTCGATCCTGAAGAGCGGCAAGGCCCGCATTCGCTCGCTCTCCTCGCCCCTCTGGCCGACCTGGGCCAAAGTCCCCGACAGCGACTGAGCCTGGTCACCCTGCCCGCGATCCATCCTGCTGAATAGCGGAGCGGCGGATCACGGGGCGGGAGGGGCGCAGCTCGGGGGATTCGCCGTCGGCCCGACGCAGACGTTGAAGCGATTGTTGTAGGCGCTCGAGAGACTCGAGGGTACCGCCGACAGGCTCAGGCTCGGGTTGAAGAGCGTCAGAGGGATCGCGTAGTCGAGCGAGGTCACGAGCCCCCCGGCGGGGCACGGCGCCGTCGGCGGGGTCGGCTGGTACGGACACATCGTGGAGCCGGCGGGGAAGGCCGGCAGCGGTACAAACCCTACGGTGCCGAGCTGCGGAAGCTCGGCATAGGTGCGGTTCCGGCGGAGGATGGGCGCCTCCACGACAAACTCGGCGGACCCCATGCCGGAGTCGAAGCGCAGGTTCGGAAGGTTGGTGGACGCGATGTGTCGCCCGTCGGGCGCGAAGTGGCCGATGTTGACCCGCCAGTAGGCCCCTGGCGCCGGGCACGGGTAGAAGTACGAGTCGCACGAACCGCAGCCGTAGGGCCCGGTGCAGTAGTAGAAGACGCTCACGCAGATCCGATCGCCGGCCGCGATGGTGCTGGCGATCGGCGCCACCAGAGCGCCCCTCGAATCCTGCGTCGCGTCGGGCGTCACGGTCTCGTAGAAGAGCTGGTAGGGCGAGCTGCTGCTGGGTTGGATGACGAGCCCGCCTTGAATGAGCGTCCTATCCCCCGACAGGGAATAGCCGCCGATCCCAATCCAGGCCATTCCGATCGAACCCCGCTTGCTGCGGGCCACGTCCACGGTGGGTACGGTGAAGCAGCCCGAGGCGCTCTCGTACCCCGGCCGAACGTAGTCCACGTAGCCGGCCCAGTTCGGGCTGCAGATGGCTCCCGCGGGGCAGGAGGGGGGCGTCGGCCTGGCTGCCGCGCGACTCGACGAGACGTGGAGCAACTCGGCGCCGGGGTCGCCACCCGCCCCCTCGGAGCCGACCCCGCAACCGACCAGCGCAAGCGCGGTCCCCGAGGTGACAACCAACCAACCGATCCGCTGCCTCATCGACGCCTCCTCCGTTATGCCCGGCGGGCCCAAGGTCCGCTGGCCCGTCCGCCGCTCGTCTAGCAGACCTCGCGGCTGGCTGGCAATCGCTTCCCGACGAGAACCACAGGCGGTCCTCATGGGATCGTGACCATACTGAGGAAGCGAAGGGGATTCCGATGAAGACGCTACTGACAGGAGCGACGGGCCTCGTCGGCAGGGAGCTGGTCGGAAGGCTCGAGCGCGCGGTGGTGCTGAGCCGCGATCCGGAGCAGGCCCGACGGAGACTTCCCGGGGTGGAGGCCTACCCCTGGGATCCCGAGGCCGGGCCACCCCCGGCCAGCGCGCTGCACAGCGTCGAGGCGGTCGTCCACCTGGCGGGCGAGCCGGTCGCCGAAGGTCGCTGGACAGCCGAGCGAATGCGTCGCATCCGCGACAGCCGGGTTCTCGGCACGCGCAACTTGATCGCCGGACTCGCTGCCCTGGCGAGTCGGCCGCGCGTGCTCGTCTCGGCGTCCGCCGTCGGCTACTACGGCGACCGCGGCGACGAGGAGCTGGACGAGACCTCATCGCCGGGACAGGGCTTCCTCGCCGAGGTCTGCATGGAGTGGGAACGCGAAGCGCTGGCGGCCGAGCGACTCGGAATGCGCGTGGTCTGCGTGCGCACCGGCATCGTGCTCGCGCCCGGCGGCGGCGCGCTGGCCAGGATGCTCACTCCGTTTCGTCTGGGCGTGGGTGGCCGGCTCGGCAGCGGCCGGCAGTGGATGCCCTGGGTCCACCTCGAAGACGAGGTCGGCCTTCTGCTCCACGCCATGAGGGACTCGCGGCTCCACGGGGCCATGAACGCCGTGGGCCCGCGGCCAGTGACCAACGCGGAGTTCACCCGCGCGCTCGGTCACGCATTGCACCGCCCGGCGTTTCTCCCCGTGCCGAAGACGGCCCTGCGCGTAGCGTTCGGCGAGCTGGGCGAGCTCCTGACGGCGTCGCAACGGGTGCTCCCGCGGGAGGCCGAGCGCACGGGCTACACCTTCGCGCACGTAGGCCTCGCCGACGCGCTCGCGGCCGTGCTCAGTGCGTCCCGGGGAGGTGGCGCCGCCTGAGTGGGCCCCGGAGCGGCGCACGCTGGCCGCTCGACCCAGCTGGCTGACGCGCTCGCCCTTACCATTGCTTCGTCATCTCGGGCATTTGCTCGTGGCACGCCTGGTGCAGTAGCACATGCCTCCTGGAGGAAACGCCCATGATGCTCGCGCGCCTCGGCGCCGTCGTGACGATTCTGGCCACTACCGGCTCCGCGCACGCCCGCGCGGCGCAGCTGGACGCTCTGCGATTGCAGGCGGCCGAAAGCGTCGCGCAGAAGTGTCGCGAGCTCGCGCCGGCCGCTTTCGCCGGGCAGGCCAAGGGCCGTATCTTCGTCCAGCAACGGGGGAAGCGGTATCTCGTGGTGATCGGCTCGCACCGCGACCCGTCGCTGGTCGTCAACGAGCGGGGCGAGACCTTCCTCTACAACTACCGCGAAGGAACCTTCGAGGCCACGCCCCCCGCGAGGCTCCTCGACCGCGAGCCGTTCGAACACGCGCTGATCAAGCCCAAGCCCACGCACCTGCTGCGCGGGCTCGAACGGTTGGCGAGCCAGGCGGGCCGCCCCGCGGATTTCTCGGCGCTCGAGCTGCTGCGCGAGACGATGAACCCGGCAACGCCTCCGCCTTCCCGCGAGACGCGTCGGGCGAGGGCCTATTCGGCCCACGAGCGCGCGGAGGCCCGCGTGCAGAAGCTCTTCGCGAGCCTCGGGCTCGACCCGACCGACATCGATCGCGGCAAGGTCCACGTGCCGGAGCGTCAGCATGGCGGCGGGCGGCCCGGGATCGAGAGCACGCGCCTCGTGCACCGCAAGCTGCGCGACCGCGAGGTGCAGGCCGGGATGAGCGACCGCTTCACCTTCACGGACTACCTCGACCTCCTCGTGACCACCGACGGTCGTCTCTACAAGCAGGGCTTCGAGGACTCGTTCGGTTACGGCTACCGTGGGGAGCGCACCTTCCTCACCCCGGCGCAGGCGCAACGGGAATTCCCCGAGGCTGACGTGGCGGTCCTGGTGAAGGCCGCGTTTGCCGTGACCCCGTACGTTGCCCCGGCGAAGAAGAAGAGGACCCCCGGCCGTCCGGTTCCCAGCCGCTGGTAGGGCCCCGGCACAGAGCTCGACGCCCGGACGCGCCGCGTGTCTCGGCGACCCACCACGCAAGGTCGACGAAGAAGATGGCCCCCGTGCCGGCCCCCGCGCGCGTGCCGTCGTGCTCATCGATCAGGGCGGCGGACCACGCCCTATCCGAGGCCTTCGGCGCCGACGGCTGGGCGTACCTCTCCTGTTTCGATCTTGGGGGACTAACGTCCGCTCGCACGACTACCGTCCGGAAGGCCCCGCGACGTGGATCACGTCCACCTTCTGAGTCAGCGTCGGCCCGTCGCTGAGCACGAACTCGACCGTTTCCAGGAGCGAGATGACCGGCGCGTAGAGCAGGTGCCGGGCCACGCGCTCGCCCGGGCTCTTGTAGGCGTCGGGGATGTCGGCGAGCGTGGGATCGACGTACCGGCGCGACGCGACGATCGTGCCGCCCTGGCGGAGCAGCGGCGTGAAGATCTCGCGCAGCGCCCGCTCGCCCTGGCCGGGGTTTGACCAGTAGCCCTGCGCCGTGGAGCAGGAGATGAGCACGATCTGCGCGTCCTTGGCGAGCAGGTCGGGGGGGAGCTGCGCGAGATAACCCGCGTGCGCCCTCACCCAGGCCACGTCCAGCTTGACGCCGCCGATGTTCATCGAGCCCGAGCTTCCGTGCGCCGCGATCACCACCTTCTTGATCGGACCGCTCCGGCGATAGACGGCGAGCAGCTGCTCGATGAGGTTCTCGGGCGAGGTCGCGCGCACCTGAACGCGGATCGTGCCGTTCGCCCACTCGGCGCCCGTCATGTAGTCGGCCGCCTGCAGGTACATCTCGCCGGGCTCGACGCCGTTGATGCCCACGACCGGTCCGTCGCCCGTGGTGAACCACTCGGGTGGGGCGAGTCGCGTGTGCGAGATGCCGAGCACGCGGCTCTCGTAGAGCACGAAGGGATTGTTCCCGTCGAGAAAGGCGTCGAGGTTCGGGCCACGCGTGGCGGCGATGGACACGTTGTTGACGAGAAGCGCGAGCATGAGGCTCCCGAGAAGGAGCGAGCGGCGATTCAGGCGCGGCAAGCTCAGGCGAGGGCCAGCTCGCGGGCTCGTGCCACGTGGCGGGTGCGCGAAGCGGGCCTGGAGCTTGGTCCAGCCCGAGCGGAGCCAGTCGACGGGCGTCCCCCCGCGCGGTCTCTTCGCCCCGCGCAAGCGCCCGCCCCCGCGTTCGCCGTCGCGTTCGGGAGCCGGCGCGACGAGCGGTACGCCCCCGGCCGCGAGGACCGGGCGCGGCCCTCCCGCGGCCACGAGGCATCCGAGGAGCAACGCAACAGGCAGACGCACGTTCGGATCTCCAGGCGGTGCCGGGTCAGGTACCGAGGTCGGCAGAGCCAGTGCTTCGGACACTGCAACTCGCGTGCTACCCGGGCTCCGCGGCGGGGCTGCGAATACGGCGTACATTTCAATCGCCTGGGCGGCGAGCGGTCGCGCCGGAAGGCCCGGGAGTGGGCGAAGTGACTTGCCAGGCTGGAGCCTCGGTAGCCACCCGTCGTGGGCACTCCGCGCGGCGAGACGCGCCACCCGGCCACTCGAGCGGGGCACGAGCGCCCGAACGGCGTTGCCCGCCGCGGCGCCGGAGAGGATGCGCCAAATGCGTTAACTCGTCGTCGAGAACCGCGCGGTGTTCCCCCGGAGGGCCGCTCGGTCGGTCCGCGTCCAGCAGGACGCCCACCGCGATGGCATGTGAGTTGCTCCAGCGCTCGCTGGTCATGCGACGAATCGCACCACGGCTCGTGCTGTTGATGGGGGCGGGGATGGTCCTGCCCGCGTGGGCCCGGGCGCCCGGAAGCCACACCGAGGGGCACGCGGCGGGCGAGCACCACGCGGCGACGGATCGCCTCCCCTCGGCGACCGAGCGCCTCCCCGCCTGGCGACGCTACGACCTCTACCGGCAGAGACCTTCTCCGCCGCTCGGCGCCCTCTGCGTGCCGCCCCTCGAGGCGCAGGGGCCGGGCGACGCGGAACGCTTCGCGGCGGCGCACCGGGAGGTCGGGGGGGCCTGCACGGCCTATCTCGACACGTACCAGGCGCTCGGTCGGCTGCGCACCGAGAGCTGGTCGCCGCGGCGGATGCTGCGCGCGCGGCGCCTCTCGAAGAGCCTCGCCGACCAAACCCAGACGCTCGCGCGCTGCCTGCGGCGCACGAACGAGGCCATTCGTCCCGCGCTCGCCGCGACGCGTGCCGACTACGCGCTGCAGCTCCTGCTCCATCAGTGGTTCGATCGACTGGGGGCTCATCCGCGCTACGTGGCGCCGGCCACCGTCGCCGGTTTCGACCCCTCGCTGGTCACGCTGGCGCTCACCGCCGAGTACGCGATCGGCCCGCGAGCGGCGGACCTCGATCGCGTCTTCGCTCAGCGCGGCAACCTCACCCCCGGCGAGCTCATCGACTGGCAGGAGCTCGCTCTGCGGGTGCTCTGGCATCGCGCGAGCCGTGCCGTGCACGCCGCCGAGGCCGGCAAGCTCGACGCGCTCCGCGACCTCTCGCCCGAGGGGCCGCACGCCGTGCCGAACCTTGGCGATGTCACCGCCGACATCGCCCGCGATGGCCTCGATCGCTACGCGCCGGGGCCGACGACGCCCTTTAGCGACGAGGCCGCGGCCGCGGGCTTCGGCCCCGCGAACCCCTTCCGCACCGCCCGCTTCCGCCCGCAGTTCGAGGCCGCCGAGGCCTGCCTTCGCGCCTTCGAGGCCGGCCAGCCCCTCGCCCCTCACGCCGTTGCGAGAAGACGTGATCGGCTGATCGCGCGCGACGCCTCCTGGGCCGAGCACCTGCGGCAGGTCGCGGGGAACCGCTAGCGGCTCTGCAGGGCGCGGCGAGGATCCGAACGGGGGAGGTGACGATGGATCGTGGCGGTACCCCCGCCTTCCCCACGCCCCCTTCGTCTCCTACGGCGTTGCGCCCGTCTCGCGGCGCCCCGTGAGCTGCACGACGACCTCGCGCTGCCGCGGGCGGTTGTCGAAGTCGAGCAGCACGATCTGCTGCCAGGCGCCAAGAAGAAGCCTTCGCCGCGCGAAGGGCACTACCAGCGACGGGCCGAGGAGCGAGGCCCGCACGTGCGAGTGCCCGTTGCCGTCGTGCCAGGTCTCGTCGTGATGGTAGCGCCCCTTCTTCGGCGCCAGCCGTTCGAAGAGCTCGGGGAGATCCCTCTGCAGGCCCGGCTCGAACTCGACCGTCGTCAGCGCCGCCGTCGAGCCCGGAACGAACAACAGCGCCTGGCCCTCGACGAAGCCGTGCGTCTCGAGGAGATGCGCGACGCTCGCGGTGAGGTCGAGCAGCTCCGCGTCGCCGTGGGTGGAGATGTGGATCGCGTCTGTGACGATGGCGAGCTCGGGCATGGGGCGGTGATAGCACGTGATGCCCGCGGGGTGCGCGCGCAGGGGAGTCCCGGGGCGCCGGCCTTCGAGGTACGTGCGTGTAGTCCACCGGGTCGCGCCGATGGCCGCGGACCTTCTCCTCCCACGCCGTGCGGCAATTTGCTGTGGCTTTTGCCGAGGCCGATGAATACACTTGGGATGTCCATTTTCTACCGTAGTGTTGGAATCGTAGATCCTAGCCGGTGGGGGTAAGGTGGATAGTTTCGACCACAAATGCGGCCGCATCGAACGAGCGGTCGAACGGCTGCGAGGCTACGCCGGGACCGACGACGGGGGGTCAGCCACCGCGGTCGAAATCCTTCGCCGGCTGCGGCAGGAGCCGTTTCGCGTACTCGTCATCGGAGAGTTCAGCCGCGGCAAGTCTACCTTCATCAATGCGCTCGTTGGAGAGAAGATCCTTCCGTCCTCGGTCCGCCCCACAACGGCTGTAATCACCGTTCTGCACCACGGGGAGCAACGGCGGGCCACGCTGCACTGGCGAGAGCCGAATCGGCCGCCCGAGGTCATCGAGCTCGGCGTGGGCACAGGGTCGAAGGACCTCGACGGGTTCGTGTCCACCAAAAACGCGGCCTGGAATGAAGTCGCCAAAGTGGACATCACCCTGCCCCTCCGCGGCCTGGGCCTGCCCTTCGAGCTGGTCGACACCCCTGGGGTCAACGACATCGACACGCAGCGGGAGGAGATCACCTACGGCTACCTCTCGCGGGCCGACGCCGCGATCATGCTGCTCGACTTGCATCAGCCCTTCTCGGGCAGCGAGCGTCGATTCCTCGTAGACAAGGTGCTCGCGAAGGATCTGAGCCGACTGCTCTTCGTGGTGAACAAGATCGATCAGGAGGCCCCCGAGAAGCTCTCCCGCGCTCTCGACTACGTGCACAAGCGGCTTGCCGAAGTAGACGTCTGCAGGGAAAGCCCCGTGCTCCCGCTGGCAGCCAAGCTCGCACTGCTGGGGAAGCTGGGCGACCCTCAGGCCCTGGCCCAGTCGCGCTTCCCGGAGTTCGAGAAGCACCTTCGCCTGTTCCTGGAACGGGGGGCCGGAAAGTCCCGCGTCGACACTGCCACCCGACGCATCGCGCGCATAGCGGACGACCTCGCCGCCGCGCGCTTGTCGCTTGCGACCGCGATCGAGTCGGAGGCCGAGAGTCTTCGTGCGACCGTCGAGGAATCGCGCGCGCGTCACAAGGGCGCAGTGCAAGCCACGGGGAGGATCGAAGCCGACACGGAAGTAGCTCGAGCCCGTTACGTAGAGGAGGCGACGCGCGCCGTCCAGGATCGGCTCGCCATGCTCCGACGAGAGACGAAGGCTCTCATGGCAACCGAGTCCTTCCCTGACGAGGCATCGATCGCGGCCGTGCGCGATGCGCTGAACCGCGGTGTGCGCGAGCTGGTCGCCATTCCGCAGGCCACGGCGCATCAATTGCTCGGCACGCTCTGTGCGAAGCACTCGCGACCTCTGCGGGCAGCGCCTCTCCTCGCGCCGGGCGACGTGCCAGGAATCGAGCTTCGGGTCTCGGCCTCTGATTCCAGCGCCTCGTCCAGCGCTTCCGGCATTGGAGCTGCGATAGGGGGGCTTCTCGGTGCCGCGCTCCTCGGACCCATCGGCGCGGGTGTAGGTGGCCTCCTGGGCGCCTTCCTGGGCAAACATCTCACTGACCAGCCCGACGCGCCGCAGATCAGGACCTCGGTCGCGGAATCCTTGCAGGGCATCGACGGTCGCGCGCGGCAAGCGATAGAGCAGGCCTCCCACCAGCTCGCTGTGGCGGTGAACGAGGAGGTCATCGTGCCGCAGCGCCTGGCGGCCGAGCACCTGCACCGCGCTACCGCGGAGCTTGAGGCCGCCACGAGCAGGCCCCTGGCCGAGCGCCGGAACCGGGCGACCGCCTTGCGCACGGAGGCGCACGACCTCGCCGCCATCGTGGACGAGCTGCGTCTCATTGGAGGGACGGACTAGTGGAAGAGATCTCTTCACGGCTCAGCCGCTTGGCAGCGATCGCCACCGAAGCCGGGTTTTCCGACATCGCCCGGCACGCGGCCGAGGCGCTCGAGCGTCTGCAATTCACCTCCGTGCATCTGGTGGTGCTCGGTGAGTTCAATCGGGGGAAGACGACCCTGGTCAACTGCCTGATCGGGTCGCCGCTCCTCCCCATGGACATCGTTCCCACGACGGCCGCCATCTGGACCATCCAGAAGGGAGAGCCGCACGGCGCCGCCGTGGTGAAGACCGACGGAGCGACGAGCTCCATCGAGCTCTCGCCCGCCTCACTGGCTCGCCTCAGCGCGGACGGGGAGCTCAGCTCTCCGGATATTCGCTACGTGCGGATCACCTCGCCGCAGCTCGCCCTCGCCGATGACGTGATCGTGGTGGACACCCCCGGGGTGAACGACATCAACGAGCAACGCGCCGAGATCACCTACAACTTCCTCGTAGGGGCGGACGCTGCGCTCTTCCTCATGGATGCCTCTTCGCCGCTGACGAAGAGCGAAGCGCAGTTTCTTCAGGGACAAGTTCTCTCGTCATCGCTCGAGAAGATCATCTTCGTCGTGAACAAGACCGACCGCCTCGACGCAGACGAGGTGGCCGAGTCGCTGGCTGCCGCTAGCTCGCGGCTCGAGGAGCTGCTTGGGCAGCCGGTCATCGTCGTGGGTTGCGACGCGGCCCGATGTCTCGCGGCCCTCGAGGCCGGACGCTCCGGCGTGGCGGCACAATGGGGCTTTCAGGAGCTGCGGGACGCGATCGATCGGTTGCTCGCCGAGACGCGTGAAGGCGCTGCGCGACGGGCGACCGCCGAGCGGCGCGTCGCCGGCCTCACGGCGGCTCTCCGCACGCGGCTCGAGGCAAGGCGGTCGGTGGCACTGATGCGCGTGGAGGAGCGCTCCCGCAAGCAGGCCGAGTTCGAGGCCCAGATGGAGGAAGCGCGAGGGCGCTTCGATCGGTTCGTGGACCACTGCCTCACGCATGGCAGAGATCGGCTCAAGCTCCTTTTGTCGCAGTCCCAGCGCGTGCGCAACGAGGAGTTCGTCAAGCACCAGATGGTGCGGGTGTCCACAATGAAGGGGGACTTTGGCGCCTTCTGCCAGAAGGTCCTGCCCTACGAGATGCAATGCCACGTCAAGCGCTGGTTCGAGGAGATGCGGCCCGTGCTGCAGAAGTTTCTCGAGGACTTCGCGGCGCACAGCACGGCCGAGTATGCCAAGGCCTTTGGAGGGCTCCTCGGGCTTCAGGTGACGCTGGCGCTCGACGACTCCTTCTCCGGAAGCGCGCCGGTCATCGAGGCTCAAGACTACGGCGAGTACGTGGGGCTCGCCCTTCCCGCCGCCGGCTTCTTGGCGGCCTCCTTCCTGGCCCTGGGTCCGTTCGCCATCGTAGGTCTTGTGGCGGGCACCGCCATCAACAAGGTGCTGCAGAGCCGCCACGCGGAAGCGAACCGGGCGCAGATTACCGCGGAGATCCCCGGAGCCGTACACGAGGTCAGCACCAGGGCGCTGAACGCGCTACTGGAGAAGGTGGACGATTGGTTCAACGCCTTCACGGGCGTCCTGCGAGAACAGTTCGAGCTGGAGGTTGCGCGCCGGCAGGCGGACTTCGCCGTCGAAGGAGACGCCACTGCGAGCGCCACATCGACGGCTCCTTTGGAGAGCTCGATCAACGCCCTCAGGCAGCTCGTGGCCTGAGCGCAACGAAAGGAGACGACGGATGGGGTTCGACCTGCATCATATGTTCGCGGACGTGGATCACACGGTGCCGAACGACGCGGGGGGCGTCGATGGCTTCGACGCCTTTGGCGCCAAGGTGATGCACACGGTTCCGAATGTGCAGGGTGGCCAGACCTTCTACGGCGCGGGCCACGTCAACGTCGGGCACACGGTTCCGAACGCGGTGGGAGGTGCAGATTTCCACGGCGCCATGGGCGGGGGAAAGCTCGCGCAGACAGTCGCGGATCCGGCCGGAGGGCACAACCTGTACTCGGCTGGACACCAAAAGCTGGCGCACATTGGCGAGGGGCACGGCGAGGTCCACGTCATCGACGCGACGGGCGCCAAGGTCCTCACGGCCACAGCGAACGCCAGCGGCGGGATGGACCTGCACCACTTCGTCTCGTCGGGCGGAGGCTTCACCTTTCCGCCGTTCACCTAGCCAGCGACGCCGGGAGGCTTGACCGTGGGGGATCCGCGCAGCTCGCAGGGGCCAACCGAGCTTCGGCAACGAGGCCTGGCCTTTCTCGATTCACTCACCGCCAGCCGCCACGTGGTGGGCGACCTGCGGGACGAGACCGTGCGGGCCCGTGCCGAATTCGATCGGCTCACGCGAGAGCGTCGCCTCCGCCTGGCGGTCCTCGGCGAGACGAGCTCCGGCAAGAGCACCTTCCTGAATGCCTTTCTCGAGATCGATCTCCTGTCGGCCGACTTCGAGCCCACGACGGCGGTCAACACGCGGCTGAGCTACGGCCCGGCCTTCCAGGTCGAGGCCAGCACGGGCCAGGGAGAACCCCGTCGCCTCTGGCCCCACGTCCGAGCGACGCGCGACACGATTCGAACCGCCCTGCACCTGCACGGTCGACCCGACTTGCCGCTCGACCCCCAGGGGCGCCTCACCGCGGCCGGGCGCCAGAGCGCCCAGAAGTTCATCTGGGACGTGACCACGGAGGCGGGAGGAGCCCACTCTCTCAAAGAGGTCGTGATTCGCCTGCCGAGCACGCACCTCGCCGCAGCGCTCGACATCATCGACACCCCGGGCATCAACCCCGGACTTGCCCCTGCCGACCAGGCCCGGCACTACCAGGTCACGCGCGCCGCCGTCGAAGCCTGCCACCTCGCCATCTTCCTCATCGACGCTCGCAACCCCCTGAAGGCCACCGAGCAGAAGTTCTTCTCCGAGTTCGCGCCGTACCTGTCACGAATCTTCTTCGTCGCGAACAAGATGGACGTGCTCGACGACGAGGAGGCCGACGACACCAAGTCCTACATCCGCGAGAATCTGGCGGAGAAGTTCCAGCTCTCTCCATCCACCGTGAATCTCTACTTCGTCTCCTCGCTACAAACCGGCGGTTCGAGCAGGTATCGCCAGACCCTCGTCCGGTTGCGAGAGGACGTGATCGCTTTCATGGAGCGATCCCGCGAGTCCATGGTGTTCGAACGTGCGGCACGGTCCTTCGCGAACCAGGCCACGACCCTCGACCGCATCTCCAAACAGCAAAGCCAAGAGTCCCGCGAACGGCTCGCCGAACTGAATGCACGGCGCATCGCCAACGCCCAGGAAATGAAGTCCGGCGTCCTCCGCCGAGCGGCGGAGGCCTATCTGACCGCCAGCGCCGAGGCGCGCCCCCTGTTCAGCAAAGCGGCCGACGACCTGGTCGAGAGGGCATCCTCGGCCTTTGCCCTTGCACTCGGCGAGGCGAAAAAGAAGGACGACGTCAAAGCGATATGCATGCACTCTGCCGAGCAGCTCTGTCGCGCGCAGCTCGTCGCACCCCTGGAAAAGGTGGTAGCGACGGTTCTCTCGCAGTGCCTTGAGGTCGCACTCCGCGCGGCGAATGCGGAGTTCGCGACGATGTATCGCGAGAGCAACGTACCCCAACCCGGGCCGCCCGATCCCAAGGAACTCCGACACGTCGCGGAGAACCTCTTTTCCGGGTCCATGACCATCTCCTCGACGGTGCAATCCCTGTCCCAGGACCCCGAGCTCGGTCAGGTCGCGCGAGGTGTCGGGAAGGCTTCTCTCGGGGTGATCGGCATGGCCATCGGCGGCCCGGTGGGCGCGATCGTCGGAGGCTTGCTCGGTGGCGCGCTCGGCGGCCTCTTCACCTCGATCACCGAGCTACAAACGAAGGCCTTCGAGAGTTTCAGCCAGGCGGCGAACGCCATTGCCCTGTCTGCGGTGCGCCGCACCAACCAGCTGCTGGATGGCGACGACGCTAGCTACCTGAATGTCTTCCGGGAGGCCATCGATCGACAGATCGCCGCGTACACGGAGGGCGTCGAGCGCCTCATCTCTGACCACCGGCGGAATCTGCAGGAAACGCAGGCCACCATCGGCTTTCTGGACACCGCGTCGGCCGATGCAGCACGGCTCGCAACCTGGGCAACCGAGCTTTCGGCCACGTCTCGGCGGGAGCTCGAAGGGCGAACCATCGGAGGCACAGCTGGGCGCGTCCCCCTGCTGGATGAGGACGTGCTCGAGATCATCGCGGGCGAGGCGTTCTCCGCCGCGTGTCATGGCGGCCTCGGAGTCCCCTCGCGCATCGCGCGCTGGCTCGCGGGGGACGGCGCGTTGGTTCTGGCGCCCATCGACGGGGACCAGGCCGCGGCGATCGCCAACGCCGACACTCTGGTGCGGCTGCTGCGGTCGGAGGCGGGAGATACCGAGCAGAAGGCCTGGTGCAAGAGTCAGCCCGCGGCGCTTCTGCGCCTGGGGTTGACGCCCACCGACGTCGCGGTGCTGGCGGGTCATCTTCAGGTCGAGGACGTCGCGACCGCGGTCATTGCGGCGTCGCGGGGCTGGTTGCGCCCCGGCCAGGTATTCGCGCAGCTCGGCGCGCGCGGAGTGGCCGTTACCGAGGAGACGATCGACCGCGCGATTGACGAGATCGGGAAGACCTGTGCGGCATGGGGCCGCTCGAGCCCTGACCTCGCCCTCGTCGAACGGAAGCTGAGGCGAGCATGCAGACGTCGAGCTGCTTGGCCGGGGGTGGTGCGGGCGGCGAAGTGGACCACTGCGCTCGCCGCAGGCGTCGCGGCGGCCATCATCCTCTTCGGCGTGGTGCGGCACCAGGGGAGCTCGGGTCGCAGCGCCGAAGTGTCCGCTGCCGGCCGGTTGAATCCTCAGACGACGGTGTCTGCCGGCGCGGCCGCGACCGCTGCGGCCGACAGGCCGAGCACGGCAGCCCGCTCAGCTTCGACGAGCGACGGCGCAAGCGCCGCAGACAAACCCGTCGCACCTCCGGCGAAGTTGGAGGATCTCCTGGATCTCAAGCGATCGCCTTCCGAGCTGACGCTGCTGGCGGCCGACTTGCAGGCTCGCGGAGAGGACCGAGCAGCTATCGCGAAGCACCTCACCGCAGCGGGCATGAAGAGGTACCGGAAGAAAGACTTGGCGGGCGCGGCCAAGGTATTCGAGCTTGCGGTCGCCGCGGATGATCAGTGTGTGTCTGCCATCTGGAACCGGGCGTGCGTGGCGGGTCAATTGAAGGACGCACAGGGTGCCGTCGCGTGGCTCGACAAGCTTCGCGCGCTGGAGACGGATACGTCCCGGTCCTATGTCTCGGCCGTGGCGACCGAACGAAGCTTCAAGGCCGTTCGATCGGATCCGGTGTTCCAGAAATGGGCGAGTACGGTGAGCGCATCGCCGGGGAACGAGCCCAAGGCGGACGCCGGATCGCCGGGCGAGAGTGCCGAGGAGGCCGGAGCTGCGGGCAAGACCTCTGCTGATGATGACGCGCAGGATTCAGCGGACGGTGACTCGACCGAAGGGTCCCGCAAGGCTCGTGCTGCCACGCCCCCGGACGCCGGAGCTCAAGATGCGAGCTCGGGGTCGACGGCCCGGGGTGCGTCTCAGAACGGATCAGCGGACGCACGTCCGGCACCCGTCGCGTCCACTCGGCTGAGCGGGGCCGCCATCAAGCGAACGATGAGCGCGCTCAAGCAGAACGTGCAGCGATGCAGCGAGGAGCACGGGGGCCAGGGCACCATCAAGCTGAAGGTTCAAGTGGCTCCGTCTGGCGAGGTCAAGACCGTCGGCGTCCACGAGAGTATGGCAGGGGCCCCCGTCGCAGCCTGCATCAGCGCCCTGGTGAGGGCGGCGAAGTTCCCAAGCTTCGAGGGTAAGGACGTCGTCTTTGTTTACCCGTACCTGTTGAGGTAGCAGCGGAGTGCGTCGCGACCCATCGCCCGAGGTTCCAGCACCGAGGCACGGCCACTCGACGCGGAAGACGGTGCGGACCAGACGCACCTGGAGACAATCCATGAAGCTGTGTCCGTTCTGCGCCGAAGAAATTCAGGATGCGGCCGCGAAGTGCAAGCACTGCGGCGAGTGGCTTGACGGGCGCGCGCCTCAGCAAGCTGCACCACCTCTCGCTGCCGCCGCCCAGGTGAGCAGGGTCGGCGCTGGCCCCGCGCAGAACGCGGGTGTCGGCGCCGCGCCGACGTCGATGTCGTCCAACGCTGGCGCAGTCCCCACCCGAGCCTGTCCCCAGTGCGGCCATGTCCTCTTCTTCGCGGCCAAGACCTGCCACAAGTGCCATGCCGTGATGCCTCCACCCGATGCCGGAGGTGGGACGCAGGCACCGCCTCCGGCCGCCGGAAGGCAATCGGAGTTGGCCTCCCCCGCGGCCGCATCTGGATCGACTCGAAACTGTCCCCAGTGCGGACACGTCCTCTTCTTCGCGGCCAAGACCTGCCACAAGTGCCATGCCGTAATGCCTCCGCTTGCTTCCGGCGCTCCGTCCGGGGCACGACCAGCGGCGGCCGTCTCTCTGCCTTCGTATGACGCACCCTCGACGGCAGCCACAGCAGATGGGATTCCGCCGCCTGCCGTGGTTGCCCGAGCTTCATTACCCGCAGGGAGGGGCGCATCGGATGGAGCAGCCGCGCCATTGCGTGAAACGTCGCAGGGAATGGCATTCTTTTTGAATCTACTCCTTGCAGGGACGGGACTCATCTACGGTTCCAACGGCAAGAAGGGGTACGTGCCTCTCGTAGGAAACCTTCTCTGCCTTCTCCTCGCCGCGCCCACCGTCGGCATCACCCTGCTAGGGTCCCTGGCATTCGCTATCTATGCCTTTGCCACAACCCGCGGAGCCGTTGAGGCCCATAATGCGACTGTTGCGGCATATCACCAGAGGATGGTTGAGGGAGAACGCCGGTGAAGCTGTGTCCATTCTGCGCCGAGGAGATTCAGGATGCGGCCGCGAAGTGCAAGCACTGCGGCGAGTGGCTTGACGGGCGCGCACCTCAGCAAGCCGCGCCCGCTCTCGCTGCCACCGCCCAGGCGAGTAGGGTCGCCTCTGGCACCGCGCAGAACGCGGGTGTCGGCGCAGCGCCGGCGTCGATTCCCGCCAACGCTGGCGCAGTGCCCACGCGAGCCTGTCCCCAGTGCGGCCATGTCCTCTTCTTCGCCGCCAAGACCTGCCACAAATGCCATGCCGTGATGCCGCCACCCGATGCGGGAGGTGGGACGCAGGCACCGCCTCCGGCCGCCGAAGGGCAATCGGAGTTGTCCTCGCCCGCGGCCGCATCAGGATCGACTCGAAACTGCCCCCGGTGCGGACACGTCCTCTTCTTCGCGGCCAAGACCTGCCAAAAGTGCCATGCCGTGATGCCTCCGCTCGAGGCCGGCGCTCCGTCCGGGGCACGACCAGCGGCGGCCGTCTCTCTGCCATCGTATGGCGCCCCCTCGACGGCAGCCACAGCAGATGGGATTCCGCCGCCTGCCGTTGTTGCCCGAGCTTCATTACCCGCAGGGAGGGGCGCATTGAACGGAGCGGCGGCAAATCGGAGCACCTACGGGACGAGGCGGAGGCGAGTGTGGATCATGGTCGGGGGGGGCATCGCACTGTTCATCGGCGTGGTGGCGGCCGTCTACGCTCCACGAATATGTTGGTCCTCCCGGGAACAATGCACCCAGGAGTGCGGGATGCGTCTAAACCAATGCCGCCAGATACCCGACGAGCACAAGCGGTGGGATTGTCACGATGAGGTGCGGGACTGGTGCGGGCTTCGTTTTCGTGAGTGAACCTGGCCGAAGGCGTAGTCCCAGGGGCTGGTTGAAAGGCTGCGCCAGTTGGGGTCGATGCAGAGGTGCGGTTACCATTGCCACTGGCGCGTTGAGTACCAGCGGTAGGTCCAGGTCCATCACCGATGGCGCCCGCTCGCCCGGCGACCTGCTACGAGCGGACCATTGCAGCACCATGTACGAGCTCCGAAAGCCGCTCGCCGGTGGGCACCTGAAGGTTCAGTAGCGCTAGGGCGAGGACGTCCTCGCCGGGTCGCACGGTCGGGTTGATCGCGCTCGGTGGAACGACCTTCCGGGCGAGACACGGCAGCTCTGGAACACCGGCAGTGACCTGGTTGTCCTGGAAGGAAAGCCCCATCCAGGCCGGCGACGCGCGATGCTCGGGAAACGGGTGGTCTCCCGTCAGGGCGAGATAGTAGAGGATGCCCACGGCGAGCAGGTCCGCGGGATGTGGCTCGCCGGGCCGATGCACGAGCAGCTGCAGCGTCCCGCTCTTGGGGGCTTCGCGTTCCTGGGTGAGGAAATGTCCAAAGAACCCCGGGATTCTTTGGCCGGTCGCGTCCAGGCGCAGTCGGCCGAGGGGTGCGTGTTCGTCGAGTGTCAGACCGCGAACGAAGCTGGCCCAATGCTCCTGAAGCGTGGGGCTCGAGGCCAGCGGGCGCTCGGGGAAATAGTAGGGCGGCAGGATGGGATATCTCGCGGCGTTGGTCACGAAGGTCAACGACGAGGCGCCCTCGCTAGCCTCGCGTTGGCCGCGCTCGGCGAGGACCATCGCACCCGGATCGATGAGCGAGTACCGCGACCGGTTCGCCCCGAGGATGATGTTCGACCCCTGAAGATCGCCATGCACGGCCACAGACAGGGCGTCCCAGAGAAACGGCAGCATCTTGGGCAGCAACGTCCGCACCTCCGGCTGAGGCAGGTAGTCCAGGCGCAGCCCGGCTCGCCAGTCCGTCACCAAGCCGATGACCTCCTCGCCGTCGTCCAGCGGGCCGCTGACGAGCGCCACCGCACTGTGGTTCCAGCTTTGGCCGGCGACATGGAGACGAAACGCCTCGTCCTCCAGCAATTGCACGAGGCTGGCGCCCGCCTCGAGGCCCTCGCCGCGCGCCCCGGCTGGCTTCCCACCCGAGCACAGGATGCACCAGTAGGTCGAGACGCCCCCCACGATGCGCTCGGCACCCATCAGCGGCTGCGGCGCCGGACTTGGCGAAGGCACCTTCAGCGCAAAGCGGCCCCGCGGCCCCTCGAGCCGGTAGACGTCGAAGCGGTCCCCCGCGTGAACCCGCTCCATGACACGTGCGGCGCCGGCGCTGCCCAGGTACCAGGTAGGGTTCGCTTCCATGGCGGCTTCCCTTCTGTCGGTCGTGCGAGACCAGACGGCGAGCTGCTCGGGCCTCGTGACTGCGGGCCAGGCGACTGGCCTGCGATCACGTCGCATCCCGCCGCTAGCCAATGAGCGGCGACCGATGCACGATCTGGGCGAGAATGCGATCTCGTTCCTCACGTAAGCTGTCTTTCTCAAACGGCAGGTCCATCTCGCCCATCAGGCGCACCACGGAGTCACATGCAAGGTTCAGCTCTCGATCCCGCAACTCACTCTCGCCGAGAGCGCCATGGGCTTCAGCGAGCGCCAGGTGAATCTTCTTTCTGGCCAGGTGGTCTCCTTTCCCCAGACGCGCCGCGATGCGCTTGAGGTCCGGAATGATCGCGCTCACCTCCCTCCGGCGCACGTCGGGATCCACCAGTGCCAAGGCGTTCCGTAGTGCCTCAATCGAAGACGCGCGGTCTCGTTCGCTCGGCGGTCCCTGCGGGATCGTCAGCGCGGCATAGCGGCTCGTGGCTTCCCTGACAGCCGCGAGGCGGGATTTCAACTCGGGGTGGAAGAAGCCTCCGGCTTCTCGAAGGGCTACCCAGCCGGCCTGCGCGCGAGCGAAGTCATCGTAGTCCTCGCGGCCCGCGATCCACGCATCCAGGTTCTTGGCCCGCGCAAGCATCTCGGCTGACGCGGCATAGAACGTGGCGACGCAGGCCGGCGCCCACCCGCCTGCCGAGGCCTCCTGCGCCCAGGCAGCCACGGCCCTGTGCCTCGCCTCGAGGACGGCGATGCGAGGGCGCAGCAGCGTCGTGCGAAACCAGACGGCGAACTCCCTGAGGGTATTGACGACGGCGTCGCGCGCGTCACAGACGGTGTCGCGATTGACCGCATCCGCACCGGTCCGCCCGGCCACGCTGCCGACGTAGCTGCCGATGGCCATTCCGAGGACGGTCCCGACGGGGCCCAGCACGCTGCCGACCGCACCGCCCACCGCGGCGCCCGCGCCGCCCCCGATGGTCCGTGCCGCGACGTCCACGCCTACCCGTTGCGCATATGCTTTCTCGTTGATGTTTCCGGCACGGAGGTCTCCGTAGTTGCGGATCGCCGCAAAGACTACGGCGACGACCGGTATAGGGACGAGGTCGTCGGCATCCGCGAGGTCGGCGAGCGCGTCGACCGATTCCGCGGTGGTGCCCGCCACGTCCGCGTGGCGGAGTGCATCATCAACCCAGATCATCGGATGGTCGCCGAGTTGCTGCGCGAGCTCGGCGTTCACAATCACGGGGATATCGGGATACCGGTCGAAGTGGTCCAGGACGTACTGCGCACTCATGGAACACTTCACCTGAACGGGATGGCCGTCCACGAGGAGGTCCCAGCCGGGCTGGGTCGGCCCACTGGGAAACTCCACCAGATGGCCCTCTCGGGCGAGGTCCGCCGCGACCTGTTGCTCCGCCACGTACCCCGAGAGGCGCGTGAGGGCGCCGTCGCTGCCGTCGTATACGTCCGCGACCTCCCGGAGTCGCCAGAAGGACTCGGGGCTCCCGGCGGACGAGAAGGTCATCGCCTGGAGCACCGTATTGTCGATCTGCGCGAGGTTCCATAGCCCTCCGACGGAGATTGCCGCCGCCGCGACCGCGGCCTCGGCATCCTTGCCGCGCCCAGCAAGCGCCTTCGCAAACTCCTCGGTGTGCTTCCTCGATGACCCAAGGTGCCGCTCGACCGCCGCCGGCGCGAGCAGGGCAGGAGCTGAATCTATGACTGCCTCGCTGTGAGGCACCTCGGCGGTTCGCCCACCGAAGCGCTTTCCGAGCAATATGCCGAGCCTGGAGAGATCCCGGAACCTGTCCGCGATGAACCCTGTCCCCTCGCCCCGTCCCTTCTTGAGGTCGGCAGGCAGGGCGGCCTCGACGGTGCGATCGAGGAGCGATCCGAAGCCCGCCGTCCACAGCTTCTCGCGCTGGGCCGCAAAGAGGAGGTGCAGAGCTCGGTCGGCATCGCTCTGCTCCGGCTCGGCGACTCTCCCGCGCTCGAGGAGCGCCTCCACCAGGAGCTTGTAGACGTCGGCCTTGGCGGGTTCAGCCTCCATCGTGGGAAGAGCCTCGGTCGCGCTGTCGATCACCTCGCTCCAGGCCTTCGCGTTCGTCAGGTGCCGCAGCCATGACAGCACGACGGACGGCGAAGGGTTGAGCTGTCGAAGGCGAGCGTAGAGCCGACGGGAAGGTTCTCCCAGCCTGCGCTCCTCAAAGGACGCCGCGAGGGCCTTGACCTCGCCCATAGTGGCGGAGCTGCACGAGAGGCGCTCGAGGTGCCACTGCTCCAGCCATCCGAACTTCTTGTCCAGCCCGCTCACCCCTTCGACCTGCTCGATCAGCCACTCGAGAGCGTTCTGCCTGGTCTTCGGACCCGCCGCCGCATAGAGGTCGCAAGGCCAGGTCCTCAACGACGCGAGCCACGCGCGGGGATCCTGCGGCGGATCGAGAGCGGCGAGGTGGGCGTAGCGGGCCTGGATGGAGAGCTCCTGGCTCTGACCAGCGTCTCCGCGCGCGACGCGCAACCTGGTCTGGAGCTCGCTATCGGAGAAGGATCTTGGGCTGGCCATCAATTCCTCCGGGGGCGACGGGGGTCAAGAATACGGCAGCCGGCTCGCGCGCTCTGCAGGTCACTCATCCCCCACCATGCACTCGCCGTAGTACGTCACCTTGATCGGCGGGCGGCGGCGGGCGAGCTTGCGGCTCGCGGGGGTGGTTTCGTGCTCGGCGCTGAGCGCGACTTCCTTGAGCGCGGGGAAACCCTTGAGGTGCGGGAGGAAGCCGGTGGCGGTGACGGAGGTCTCGGTGGCGTCGATCGACGCGAGGCGCGGGAGCTTCGCGAGATGGCGCAGGGCGGCGTTGGTCACGCGGGTGCCAAGGAGGACCAGGGTCTCGAGGGCGGGGAGGGACGACAGGGCGACGAAGCCTGCGCCGGTGACGGGGCTGTTGCTCAGATCGAGGAGCTCCAGCCGGACGAGCCCGCCGAGGGGCCGCAGGTCAGCGTCGCGGAGATGCCGGGTCTGGAGGCGCAGGGTGGTGAGGCTGGCGGCGGCACCAAGGTCCTTCATCAAGCCTGCCGCCAGGGGGAGATCATAGACGCCGAGAGTCGCGAGCCGCCGGAAGGCGGGCAAACAACGAAGCGCGCCGGAGCCGGCGCTACCGTCACGCACGGTAAGCTCGATGACGGGAAGCTTGGCGAGCGCGCAGAGGACCGTCTCCAGCGTCTGGCCGCGGACGCCCGAGGTGGTGAGGGTGACCTCGGTGATTTTCGGGTGCGTGGCGAGGCGCGCGAGCTGCTCGAGGGTGGAGTCGAGCGCCCTGTTCGTCCCAGCGAAGGAGATTCCCACGGTACGAGGAACCGCGGGTGTGGCGAGGAGCGCGTCGGTAACGGCCTTCGCGCAGCCCGGCCCGCGGACGCACGCGTCATGCACATAGACGGTCGTCGCCGGTCCGATCGCGGCCACGTCCGCGACCTTCGACACGCCCTTGGGCTCGGAGGCCGGCTGCGACGTGGGCTGCGACGTGGGCTGTGACGCGGCGTCGCTCGGGGCCGAGGCGGGCGGTACCTCGGAGCTCTGCGCGTAGGCGGGTCGAGATGCGAGGGCCGCTCCAGCGACGGCCAGGCCGCAGCAGAGGGCAACGTGCAGGCGGATGCTCGGACGGCGTGGCAGGCGCATCAGTTCTCCCCCTTCAACGTCGGGACCACGCCGAGGTCCCAGGTCACGGCCTGACCGCAGGCAATGCACAAGAAGCCGGAGAGCTCGTCGCCACAGCGACGGCATGGGATCTGGTAGCCGGGACACAGGCGGGGCGCGTGGAAGGCGTAGTTCACGGGCGTCGAGGAGTCGCAGCAGAACAGGAACGGGCGCAGATCGGCGCCACAACGGCAGCGGAGATCGAGCGGCCAGGGACAGGCGGTGGGCTCGAGGAGGCGCGTGAGCCTGCGCAGACCATCGCGCCAGTGCCGCTTGCGCTGCGAGGGGCGAGGGTCCTCGTCGCTCGCGACGGGCGGCGCGTCGCCGAGCCTGTGAGCCACGACGAGATTGTCGAGCTGCTCCTCGACCTCGCGGGCGGCCGCGTCGACCATCGCCTCCAGGGTCAGGCCCCGGGTGATGGCTCTGCGTAGGATGTCCGAGAGCGGCTGCGTGAGGTGGTCGCGATCCGGGCCGCCAGCAACGTACTCCAACACCGCGGCATGGATCCGGAAGGCGACGGCGCGCTCACTCGCTGAGAGCGCAGCGGTGAGAGCGGAAGTGATCATCCGCTGCTCGCGCGTGCCGCGCCGATCGACGTGCTCCAGCCAGCCCTGCAGGAAGGCCGGCTCGAGCGGTACAGCCACCGACGAAGAGGGACGGCCCCGGCGAAGGTGGTAATGGCAGAGGTCCTGCCCGAAGCGAAAGAACTCGGCCACCAGGGGCTCGAGGCGTAGGTCGCTCGGGATACGCGCCCCCTTCTGAAGTAGATCCGCGCCCCACGTCAGGATGCAACGCCGCTCCCACGCCATGAGATCTTGCACGGCCTCCGAGCCCCACATGGAGAGCGGCCCGCCGGGCGTGGTCTTCACGAGCTCGAGATCCCGCAACTCGTGCCCGGGGACGTTATCGAGGAGACGGACGGCCCACCGGGCCCGTGCGAAGGCATCGCGGGTCCATCGGCCTGGGGCATCGCCGGCGAAGAACTCGGCGTGAGCCAGATGGGCTCGCGCGCTGGCGGCGTCGTTGCGCCCCGTGGCGAGGAGCGAGCGGCTGGCGGCGATCCTGGCCGCTCCCTCGGGGTACTGGTCCTCGGGGACCAGCCGCGCCGCGCGAGCGAGCGAGTCCTCCGCCTGATCCCAGCGCTGGGCCGCCATCTCCCACTGCCCGCGCAGGACGTGGTGCAGCGCGTCCGACGCGGTGGCGCCCGGATCCAGGGCGGAGAGATCATCGAGGTAGCCAAGCGCACGCTCCGGGTCGCGCTCCCACTCGACGAGCAGGGAGAGGACCTTCATCAGGGCGGGTCGGTTCCGGGTGACGCGATAGCACGCGGCTGCCGCCGAGCCCAGGCCGAGAAGCTGCCCGACCGCGACCCGAGTCCGCGGAGCCATGTCGAGACGATCGATGGCCACCAGCATCAGGTTCCCGAGGGCGTAGCCACACTCGGGGATGGCGCCTACCGCCAGGAAAGACCTCAAGGCCTGTCGCTGATGCGTCGCGGCTGCCTTGATATCGGTCGGGCGCAGCGTCGCGCCTCGGACCATGGCGAGCTCTCCCGACGTCAGCGGGTCGTGCTGCCCGGCCGCGCAGGTTTCGGCCGCTGTCAAGAGCCGGTCCGCGTCCTTGGCGCTCCCCGCGGCGTGGTGCGCGAAGGCCAGGGCGGCGAGGCACCGGGCCCGCGTGCGCCAGGGGACCGAGGCGAGCAGCGGTTCGACGTCGGATCCGATGCGAAGAGCCTCCTCGTAGCGCTCCTGGTTATGGAGCGCCCTCCAGCGCAGCCGCGCGGCGTCCGCGCGATCCACGGGGTCGCGTAGCAAGCCTCGCGCGTCATCGAGCACAGCGAGCGTCTCGTCCGGTCGACCCGCGAGGCGAAGTGCCGCGGCGCGGTAGAGCACGAGCTGCGCCTGCCCCGGGGGGCCCAGGCCGTCCGGGCGCTGGGCGAGGATGACCTCGAGGTCCCCGGCCCGGAGGCAGCGCTCGAGCCAGCTCTCCAGCGGCTCCCCTTCCCCACGGGGCCCGGCGCCGGCCAGGGCCAGCTCCGCGAACGGGACCATCACCAGCTCGGACTCCGTGGCCACGGGGAGGAGGCGGCGGCGGTTGCAGCGCTGCCAGGCCGGATGCTCCACGGGCACGATGTAGCCGAGGGTCCCCGTCGGTTGCCCGTTCACCGGCGCGAGGAGCTGAACGCGCCAGCCGCAGAGCCACCGGACCAGCAGATCCCGTGCCAGCGGACCGTGCAGATCGATGCGGTCCTCGAGGTCGGCGAGCGACGGGCGGAAACTCGGGCCAGCGTCGGTCGAAGAGCGCGCTGCCGGCGACGGAGCATGCGCGGCGTCGAGCGTGCCAGGATTCGTCATCGAGGAACTCCTTGGGCGCGGACCTCCCTTTCGGGTGAGCCCGCGCGGGTCGCTCTCGTGGGCCGTCGGGGAACAGACGTCTGACCCCCCGCAAATCTGACAGCGCGACCCCGGACCTTCCTTGGAGGTTTTTGCGGGGCCGCTTCGCACCCTGTCAGATTTCCGCTCGTGGAACGTCTGGTCGATACGCAACGCGCCGCGCGCGAACGCCCGGCGAGGAGGACCGGCATGCTGAGCCAGATAGTGGATATCGCGCGTGACCCCGTGCGGCTGGTGCGCTTCCTCGGGCGGCTGGCCCGAGACCCCCGCGTGCCCGCGACGGCCAAGGCGAGCCTCGCCGGATCGGCCGTCTATCTATGGGTCGACGGCGATCTGATCTCCGACACGCTGCGCGTCGTGCCGGGCCTCGGGTACGTGGACGACCTCGCGCTGCTCGTGCACGGCGTGCGGGGGCTCGTGGCCGCCGCGGGGCCCGAGGTGGCGGCCGAGCTCTGGCCGGGAGACGAACGCTCGTTTCGACGCTCGATGATCGCCGTGGTGTGGCTCGACGAGCAGCTCTACGGCCGGGCCCGGGCCCTCGTGCGCGCCCTGCTCGGTCGATTGATCGGTGCGCCCGCGAGCGGGACGCCGCCGGTCGCGGCGCGCGGAGGCTGACGCTGTCAGCGACGGGAGGCGGGTAGAAAAGGCCGAAGTGGGGCCATGCGCGATAGCTGCCGGACGCTCGCGCCAAGCGCTGTTCGATATTGTTAAGGGGACGAAGAATGTCTCCTTATGCATACGATATTGCGAAGTGTCGCCGCATGTGCCATCGTGGACCGTGGTGACGGGAGCGCAGAACGCCGCGAAGGGTTCCCCGAAGCCTGCGAGGCCGCGGAGTCTCGCAGACCTGGTCGACTCGTTTCAGGCCAGCGGTCGCTACGTGCTGACGAAGGAGGATGCGGCTCGGTCGCTCGAGACGTCCGACGCCGCGCTCAAGAAGGCCGTTCAGCGTCTGGTCGCCAAGCGGCGCCTCGCGGTTCCCCGCCGCGGGTTCCTGGTTATCGTCCCGCTGGAGTATCGCGAGGCCGGGGCGCCCCCGCCGAGTTGGTTCCTCGACGACCTGATGAGGTTCTCCGGCCAGCCGTATTACGTCGGACTGCTCAGCGCAGCCGCACTGCACGGCGCCGCGCATCAGCAGCCGCAGGAGTTTCAGGTGATGACGAGCGGCCAGCTTCGGCCGCTCGTAGCAGGACGCGTGCGTCTCCGCTTCTTCCGGAAGCTCCACCTCGAACGCACCCCGACGGTCGAGATCAAGACGGAGACGGGCAGCATGCGCGTCGCCACGCCAGAAGCGACGGCCCTCGATCTCTTTCGGTATCTGGAGGGGGCAGGACATCTCGGCCACGTCGTCACGGTGCTCGAGGAGCTCGCCGAACGACTCGACGCGGAGCGATTGCTCCAAGTCGCCCGGACTGACGGGGAGCTGGCGAACGCTCAGCGGCTGGGCTACGTCCTCGAGCAGCTTGGGGCGGGCGAGACGGCGTCGGAGCTCGCAGGGTGGATCGCGAAGAGCCGCTGCCGCTACGTTCCGCTGCGAAGCGATCGGGGCGTTCGATCGGCCAAGAAGGACTCTCGCTGGCGGATCCTCGTGAACGAGAAGGTGGAGACCGAGCCATGATTCCCCGAGCCCACATCACCGCCTGGCGGTCGCGAGCGCCGTGGTCGACGGACGCTCAGGTTGAGCAGGACCTCGTGGTGTGCCGTGCGCTCGTCGAGCTCTACTCGGACGACCTTCTGGCTCGTGAAGTAGCGTTTCGGGGAGGCACCGCGCTCCACAAGCTCTTCTTCGACCCACCCGGCCGATACTCGGAGGACATCGACCTTGTGCAAGTGAATGCGGGGCCTATCGGACCTGTCATGAGTGCCATCCGGGCCCGACTGGACCCCTGGCTGGGGAAACCGCAATGGAAGCAGGGTCAGGGCCGCATGACATTCGTCTACCGCTTCGATTCGGAAACGAGGCCCCTCACCCCCCTCAAGCTCAAGGTGGAGACCAACACGCGGGAACATGGTCGCGTGCTCGGTCCGCGACGAACGAGGTTCGTGGTTGAAAGCGGCTGGCACGGTGGCGCGGCGGACGTACTCACCTACGAGCCAGAGGAGTTGCTTGGAACAAAGCTCCGGGCCCTCTATCAGCGGAAGAAGGGGCGAGACCTCTTCGATCTCTCGGAGGCTTTGGAGCGCGTCGTCGGACTGCAGCCGGAGAAGATCGTCGCCTGCTTCAGGCAGTACCTGGCGAACGAAGGCCGACACGTCACCCGTGCGGAGTTCGAGCGGAACATGGCTGAAAAGATCGACGACAAGGTCTTCCTTAGCGACGTGCCACCGCTGCTCGTGACCGGGGCGTCCTTCGATGCGGATCGCGCACTCGAGAGGGTGCAGGACGCTCTACTTTCTCTCCTGCCCGAACCGGCCTAGTTCTCCCCCTTCAGCGTCGGGACCACACCGAGGTCCCAGGTCAGGACCTGGCCGCAGGCATCGCAGCGAAAGCCGTGGAGCTCGCCGCCGCAGAGGTCGCAGGGGATGACGTAGCCCCCGCGCAGGCGGGGCGCATGGGCGGCGTAGTCCACCGGCTGCGTGTGGTCGCAGCAGAAGATGTACGGGCGCAGATCGGCGCCGCAACGGCAGCGGAGATCGCGCGGCCAGGGACAGGCGGTGGGCTCGAGGAGGCGCGTGAGGCTGCGGAGCTGGTCGCGCCAGTTCCGCTTGGGCTTGGAGAAGCGAGCCTGGGCCTGGGCGAGCAGAGGAGCTTCGATGCCCGAATCGGTCGGCGGCTCGCCGAGCTCGTGGGCCACGGCGCGCGCGTTGAGCTGCTCCTCGACCTCGCGCGCGGCGGCGTCGACCATCACCTCCAGGGTCAGGCCGCGGACAAGGGTCACGCGCAGGATGTCGGTGAGCAGCTCTCGGGGCCGAGCGAGCTCGGGGTCCTCGCCGAGGCACGTGGCGACGGCAAACTGGATCGGCAGCGCGGCGCCCACCTCGCCGGCGGAGAGCGCCGTGTTGACCGCGGCGCTGACCAGGGCGTGCTCTCGGGTCTCCGGATGTTCGAGCTGTGCGAGCCAGCGGCGCAGGATGCCCGGGCCGAGGGGCACGGCCACCGAGGGGGATGGCCGGCCACGCCGAAAGAAGACGTGCGCGAGGCACCGGCCGTGGCGGAAGAGCGTGCCCACCAGGTGGTCGAGGTCCAGCTCGAGCAAGGCCGGGTCCAGCGCCGAGAGCCCGTCGCTCGCCCACTCCACGATCGACGCCTGCTCCTGCTCCAGGAGCTCGCGGACGGACGCGGAGCCCCAGTGGGAGAGCGCGCCGCCAGGCACGGACTGCGCGAGCGCCAGGTCGCGAAGCTCGGGCCCGGGAAGGTCCGACAGGAACTCCACAGCCCACCCGGCCTGCCCGAGCGTGTCACCTGTCGCCGAATCGTGCATGTCCCCCACGAGCGCCTCAGCGTGCGCGAGGTGGGCTCGTGCGGCGGCTTCGTCGCTGCGCCCCGTGGCGAGGAGCGAACGCCGCGCGGCGATCTTGGCGGCTCCCTCGGGATCTTCGTCCTCGGAAATCAGGTGCGCGGCGCAGGCGAGCGAGGCCTCCGCCTGGTCCCAGCGCTGGGCCGCGAGTTCCCTCTGCCCGCGCACGAAGTGGTGCAACGGGTCCGACGCGGTGGCGCCCGGATCCAGGGCGACGAGCTCATCGAGCTGGTCGAGCGCTCGCACGGGGTCGCGCTCTTTCTCGACGAGCAGGGAGAAGACCTTCTGCAGGGCGGGCCGATTCCGCGCGACGCGAAAGCAGGCCGCCGCCGCCGAGCACAGGCCGAGGAGCCTCCAGACCACCTCCCGGCTCGGCGGCCCCGCGTCGAGGCGATCCATGGCGAGCAGCATCAGGTTGCCGAGGGCGTAGCCGCACTCGGGGATGGCCCCCGCCGTCTGGAAATGCCGCAGCGCTGCTGTTTGACTCACGAGGGCGGCTTCGGGAGCTGACCCGCGGAGGAGGCAGCCTCGAACCAGGGCGATTTCCCCGGACGTCAGCGCGTCACCAGGTTCGGCGGCGCAGCTCTCGGCCTCGGTCAACAGCCGACCCGCGTCCTCGGCGCGCCCCGCGGCGTGATACGCAAAGGCCAGGGCCGTGAGAAAGCGACCCCGCGTTCGTCCGGAGACCGAGGCAAGCAGCGGCTCGACCTCGCGTCCAACGAGGAGCGCCTCTGCAGGTCGCTGCCGGTCCCGGAACGCGCCACAACGAAGACGCGCGGCGTCCACGCGCTGCTCCGATGTCTGAAACAGGCTTCGCGCGTCAGCGAGCGCGGAGAGCGTCTCCTCCGGTCGCCCCGCGTGGCGCAGCGCCGCGGCACGATAGAGCGCGAGGTGCGCCTGCGCCGAAGGGGCCAGGCCGTCCGGGCGCTGCGCGAGGATGACCTCGAGGTCCCCGGCCCGCAGGCAGCGCTCGAGCCAGCTCTCCAGCGACTCCCCCACCTCGCGGGGCCCGGCGCCGGCCATGGCCAGGTCTGCGAACGGGACCATCACGAGCTCGGAGCCGGCCTCCACGGGGAGCAGGTGGCGGCGGTTGCAGCGCTGCCAGGCCGGGTGCTCCATGGGCACGACGTGGCCAGGGGTGCCAGCCGGTCGACCGTTCACCGGCGCGAGGAGCCGAACGCGCCAGCCGCAGAGCCAGCCGACGATCGGGTCCTCCTCGAGCGGGCCGTGAAGATCGATGCGGTCCTCGAGGTCGGCGAGCGACGGACGGAGACTCGGGCCAGCGTCGGTCGAAGGGCGTGCCGCCAGGGACGGACCGGGCGCGATGTCGAGGGTGCCAGGGTTCGTCATCGAGGACCTCCGTCGGCGCAGACCTCCCCTTCGGGTGAGCCCGCGCGGATCGCTCTCGTGAGTCGTCGGGGGCCAGACGGCTGACCCCCCGCGCATCTGACAGCGCGACCCCGGTCCTTCCTTGGAGGTTTTTTGCGGCGTCGCAGAGCCAGACGCAGCGTGTCGAGAGCGCGGGAGCCAAGAATCTCGGTCGATGCCGGTAGAACGGACCACGGTGCTCAACTATGATAGTTGTAGATGTTGGAGGATGTGATGACACGAACGATCTCCACCATGGAGGCCCGACGGCAGCTCGGTGACATCCTGAACCGGGTCGCTCTGCGCCACGACCAGTACATCATCGAGCGCAAGGGAGTAGCGCTCGCCGCGGTGGTGCCCGTCGAGAGGCTGGAGCAAATGCAGCGGGCAGCTACGATGCACCTATTGGAGCTGCTCGACCGACAGGAGCCGTCGCTCTCGCAACGTGAGGCCGACGACCTGGCCAACGAGGCGAAGCACCGGAGCCGACCCCGGCGGCGCCGAGGCTGAGACCGGTGCGCGTCGTTCTGGACGCCAACATCTTCGCCTCCGCCCTGATGCGGCCTCAGGGTCCTCCAGGGCAGATCCTACGACTCTGTCTCCATCAGCGTGCGTTCGAGCTGGTGCTGTCTCCAGCCATCCTGGAGGAAGTTGGCCGGCTGCTCGGATACCCACGCGTGCGAAAGCGCATCATTGCGTCGAACAGGGACCTCGAGCTCTGGCTGGCTGCGCTGGAGGCCGTCGCGGTACCCGTAGAGGGCACGCTGGAAACGCACGCTGTGGCCGCGGATCCCGAAGACGACAAGTACCTCGCGGCCGCCGTGGAAGGCATGGCGGAGCTCGTGGTGAGCGGCGACAACCACCTGCTGGCTCTGGGCAGCTACCAGGGGATCCGGATCGTGGCCGCACGCGCCTTTCTGGACCTCTTGAGGCGCCTCGGGGACGAATGAGCGCGTGCCCTCGGCAAGAGCGCGGTCGCCGGCCGCGAACTACCGCCTCGGCGGCAGCGACGTCAAGAGCGCGAGCTCGAGGTCGAAGCCGAGGAGGAGCGCGGGACGGACGAGGTCGCTCGCCTGCTGGAGCGCGGCGCGATCGAGGGTGCCGCGCGCGGCGAGGCGGAAGCGCTGCTCGAGGTGCCGGGCGAGGCCGGCAAGGCAGCCAGGATGGAGCTCGGCCAGTCGCTGGTGGTAGCGCGCGAGGAGGGCGCCCTCGGCGGAGCTCGCAGCGCGGCTGCGCCAGAACCAGGCCTCGGCCGCCTCGAGCGTCGCGTGCGTCGGCAAGGGGAGGCGCGCGAGTCCCGCAGCGGGCTCCGAAAGCACCCTCCGCGCCAGACGCGCACCCCAGCCGGCCCACTCGCGGGCCTGGACCAGCGAGACTCCGGGCGCAGCCACGAGCTCGTCGTCGAAGCGGTCGAGGAGAGACGCCGCCCCAGAAGCAGAACCCGAACCCGCGCCCGAACCCGCAGCCCCTCCCGCAGCCCCTCCCGCGCCCGAACCCGCAGCCGCTCCCGCAGCCCCTCCCGCAGCCCCTCCCGCAGCCCCTCCCGCAGCCGAACGCGCCGGCGCCCGCGCGAGCAGGCCGAGCGACGCGGGGGGGATGCGCCCGAGCTCGACGAGAAGCGGGGCCAGGCGGCCGGGGATGGGCCGATCCAGGTGCTGCGCGAGGAGGGCAGCCTCGGCCTCGCAGCTCGCGCGACGGACCGGGTCGGTCTCGAGGCGGCAAAGCTCGGCCAGGGCCGCCAGCAGATCACCGGCGCAGCCCGCGTGGCGCGCGCAGCAGGCAGCCGCGGCCAACGTGGCGACCTTCACCGGATGACCCGGACCGCCGTCCGTCGCCGCGGCGAGCCGGGAGAAGAGCCGACCCGCGAGGTGCAGGGCCGTGCCGCCGCGCAGGACACGCAGCCCCTCCGTCGCCCGAGCCGCCGCCAGCTCCGGTCGCCGCGCGAGGAGCGCGAGCCGCGCGAGAGCGAGCTGAACGAGGGCCAAATCCGACGGCGTGGAGCCGCGCAGACGCAGGTCGGCGTCGTCGAGCAGCGCGTGCAGCCGCGGCAACTCGGGGGCAGGACTCTCGAGCTCCGCGAGCGCGAGCCGCACGAGGTAGCGACCTCGCTCGGGCACCGAGGCCGAGGCGAGCAGGCCCGCGGCCTCCTTCCCGGCGAGCTCCAGGGCCGCCTCGGGGTCCCCCGCCAGACGCCGCACCTCCATGCGCAGCGAGAGGCCGTCCAGACCGAAGGCCCGGACCGCGCCCGCATGCTCGATCCCGCGCAGCTCCTCGAGGCCCGCCTCGGGGAAGCCGAGCTCGGCCAGCGCGACCGCGCGGCAGAGCAGGCGCGCGTGCTCGCGACCGGTGAGCTCGAGATCCGGCGCGAGCGCGAGCACCGTCCCGAAGGCCCCGAGGCGCAGCGCGAAGGCGGGCTGCTCGACGCGCCAGCGCTGCAGATCGAGCGCCGGCCGCGCCCTCACGAAGCGCAGCCGCGCGAACGGCACGTCGGCCACGCCCGCGGCAAACCGCACCGGCAACGTCGCGCCCTCCGCCGACTCGGGCAGCGTCGCGCCCGCGGCGGCTTCAAGCGACGCGAAGCCACGTCGCCCGGTGAGCTCGCCCTCCGGGTGGAGCTCCTCGACCTCCTGCGCCGCGAGCCAGTCGAGGATCGGCCTGCCCCCCTCGCTCCGCAGGGGAAGCCGACCGGCCAGCTCCGCCAGCGACGGACGGCCCGCCTCCCCGAGCGCCGCGAGCTCGTGCACCCAGGAGCTCGTCCGCTTCCCGAGGAGCGCGAGTCGCGAGGCCTCGATCAACGCGCCTTTGAGCCCGTAGTGCGTCATGCGTGCTCCACCTGCTCACCCACGGGGCCGCGTCCCAGCGCACGAGAGGACGCTTCGCCCGCTCAGAATCTGACACGCGCGAAGGTCGAACACCCGTCCCGGCGGTGCGGAAGCGCACCGGGCCGCCCGGGAGCTGTAGCGGTGTTCTACGAGTGTTGGTCGACGCTCGCCCGGCGGCTCATCCCGAGCAGCAGGCTCGACCCGACGATGAGCGCGCTCCCGAGCCAGGAGAGCAGGTCGGGTAGCTCCCCCCACAGGGCCCAGCCGAGCACCAGCGCCACGGCCAGCTGCACGCTCCCCACCGTGGCCACCACGGGAGCCTCCTCGCGCGCGTAGGCGGTGGTCATGAGGATCTGCCCCAAGGTGGCCGAGAGGCCCGCGCCCGTGAGGAGCCCCAGGTCGAGCGGGCTCGGCCGCACGAAGCGTGGCAGCGCGAGCAGCCCCCCCACGAGGACCCCGGCGAGCGAGAAGAAGGTCACGATCAGCTCCGGCGAATCGGAGCTGGAGAGGCGCCGGACGGTGATGTGCGCGAGGGCGCTGAGCAGCGTGGCGAGGAGCGCGGCGAGCACGGCGGGACTCACGAGCTGCGCGCTCGGCTTGGCCACGAGAATCACCCCGACCCCCCCGACGAGCATCGCCAGCGCGGCGCTCTTCGCGGTCCGCTCCTTGAGCCAGAGGCGCGCCAGCACCGCGACGAGGATCGGCTGGGTCAGGGAAACCACCGTCACCTCCGCGAGCTTGCCCCGCTGCAGGGCGTAGAAGGTGCAGAGCATGGCGGAGAGCCCGTAGAAGCTGCGCAGCACCATCAGCGAAGGGCGCCGGGGGCGAAGCGAGACCCGGCGACGCACCAGGAGTCCCGCGAGGAGCGGCAGCCCGAGGAGGCTCCGGAAGAAGACCGCCTCCTCGTAGGGGATGCGCAGCCCGAGCGCCTTGACGAAGGCCCCCATCGCAGCGAAGGCCACGCACGCCGCGGCCATCAACGCGGCGCCGCTCCAGGGTCGGCGGGATGAACGGGCGGGCTCCAGCACCGGCGTCGTCTCCGTGGTCTCCGCGCGAACCGTAACACCGAAGCGGCGTCCGCGAGGCCTTGGCCCCCACCGCACACCATGACCACGGGAGGTCCAGGCCACGCCGTGGCAGCCGAAAGGCGCCGGCACCCCGCCCGGCACGCAACGTGAAAGCATCCACGTCGACCCCCATCGCTGGCCTTCCCCGGGAGACGCAACGCGTCAGGCGCTGACCTCCCGCGCCAGGGCCCGCCTCAAAGGAGCCACCTCGTGCCAACACGTCGCGTGCTGCAAGCCATCACCTGCTCGGCCTGTCTTGGCCTGGCACTACTCGCAAGCTCCTGCGGCTCGCCCGCCACGGGCGGCGGCGATGGTGCGACCTCGGACGCCAGCGGCGCGGCGCTCGACGACGCGGGTCTTGCCGCGCGAGGCGACGCGGGGGGCGGCAGCCCGGGAGACGCGGGAAGCGGCAGCCCGGCAGAGGCGGGAAGCGGCAGCCCGGGAGACGCGGGCCTCGCCGGGGACGGGCCTACCGGCGGGACCCGGAAAGACGGTGGCGCGACCCAGAAGGACAGCGGCGCGACCCAGAGAGACAGCGGCGGGCCCGGCCCCGTCGGACCGAGCCCCGTCGATACCTCGTGCGGCAGCGGAACCCTGCTCAAGGTGCCCTCCGTGCACAAGACCATCGGGGCAGCGCTGACGGCAGCCAAGGAGGGCGACACCATCCTGGTGGAGCCGGGCGCGTACGCGATCGGCACCCTGACCATCGCCAAGAAGCGCATCACCCTCACCTCCAGCTATTGCTCGACCAAGAACGCGGCCGACGTCGAGGCGGTTAAGCTGACCGGCAAGGTGGTCTTCGCCGCGAAGACCGCCGACGGCGGCAGGCTCCTCGGAGTAACGGTGCTCGAGCCGAACGGCAAGGACACGATCCAGCCCCGGGCGGCAGGCACGCAGATCCTGTTCAACCGCCTGATCGCCGCCAACGACGTCGTCGCGCTGGACGGGCAAGCGGGGCCGGTCGTCATCCACGGCAACTACATCAAGAGCAACGGCGGCGACGACAACATCGACATCGACGGGATGTTCGACGTGACGATCGAGAACAACACGCTCGACACGGCCGCGCAGGACGGCATCGAGATGCGCTTCCATCCTGGCATCACGAAGCTGCAGACGGTGATCATCCGCGGCAACGTGATCAAGGACCCGAAGCAGGACGCGATCCAGTTCATGGACGGCTACGGCGCCGACCCCAAGCTGCGAAAGATCCGCATCGAACGCAACGTGCTGCTCCGGACCGGGACCGCCGGCGTGGGCATGAACCACCAGTCGGACAGCAGCCAGAGCTACCTCGGCGAGCCGATCAAGGAAGAGATCGTGGTGCTGAACAACAGCTTCATCGAGTGCGGCGCGGGCATCTCCGGGGGGGCCAATGCGCTGGTGGGAAACAACCTCTTCAAGGGCATCAAGACGCGCGCGCTGTGGAAGGTGGCCGGAACCTCGCAGGTGGTGAGCAACCTCTTCTTCGGCAACGCCAAGGATCAGGAGCAGTCCACGCTGGACCCCACAAAGAACCTCGTGGGCAGAGACCCGCTGCTCGGCGCCGACTTCACCCTCGGGGCCGCGAGCCCGGCGATCGATGCGGGCAAGTCGTCCTTCTCCTTCGGCGGGCAAACGCTCTCGGTCACGTCGGGCTTTCAGAAGGGGGCCGCGCCGGATCTGGGGGCGCTGGAGAAGCAGTAGCCTCAGGGAGGGCTCGCCGCGAACGGGAACCCCCACCTCGACTGACCGCCTTCGCCAAGACGACCAAGGAGGACCGCGACGCGCGCTGCAAGGTGGCCGCGTACACGAGCTACAACAAGGCGGGGCCCGGCTCGCAGACCACCGATGAAGCCTGCCGCGCGAATTGCCGCGAGGTAGCAAACTACGGCGTGGAGATCACGTGCGACACGCCGCCGTAGGGCGGGACGGCAGGAGGCTCGATGACCGCGCGGGAGCAGGAGGAGTGGCAGGACGTCGGCTCGGTCGAGGCGCTCTCGCAGAGCGCGCTGCAGCAGATCCTGGTGGGCGGGACCCGCGTGGCCCTGAGCTACCGGGACGGCACCTTCGGGGCCATCCACGGCACCTGCAACCACGCGGGGGGCCCCCTCGGCAAGGGGACGCTCGACGAGAACTACGTCGTCTGTCCCTGGCACCAGTGGAAGTTTCACCGCCTCGAGGGACAGGGCGAGCGCGGCTTCGAGGAGGACGTCGTGCCGGCCTATCGGGTGCGGGTCCGCGAGGGACGGGTCGAGGTCAGCGCGCGGCCCCACACGAAGCGCGCGCGGAAGCCGCACGCACCGCACCCGCTCGCGCGTCCCGTCGCGCGCCAGCCGGGCCCGCCCCGGGTGGTCGGCATCTCGACCACGGCCATGCAGGCCGACCACCCGAGGTACTCCACCTCGGACGCGCTGCTCGAGGCGGCCGTCGCTCACGCGGCCTCACGCGGCCACGAGACGCGGCTCCTCCGCCTGCGCGAGCTCTCCTTCCGCCACTGCGAGGGGTTCTACTCCAAGGCGGCGCGCGCCTGCACCTGGCCCTGCTCGATCACCCAGATGGATCCCGCGGATCAGCTCGACCAGGTGTACGAGGCGCTGGTGCACTGGGCGGATGTCTTCGTCGTCGCCACGCCCATCCGGTGGGGCGCGCCGAGCAGCCTCTACTTCAAGATGGTGGAGCGCATGAACTGCATCCAGAACCAGACGACCATCGCGGGCAAGGTCCTGCTCCAGAACAAGGTGGTGGGCGCGATCATCACCGGCGGTCAGGACAACGTGCAGGCCGTGGCGGGCCAGCTGCTGGGGTTCTTCGGCGAGCTGGGCTGCCAGTTCCCGCAGTTCCCGTACATCGCGCACTCACGGGGCTGGAGCGCCGAGGACATGGAGCGTAACGTGGAGGTCGTGAAGCGGAGCGAGGAGCTGACCCAGGCCGCGCGCGAGCTGGTGGAGCGCGGCCTCGACCTCGCGACGCGGCTCATCGCCACCACGCCCGGGCCCCTTTCCCGAGGGGGGCGCAAGGGAAGGTCCTCGGGAACCACCGGAGAGAACGCATGACCAGGTACCGCTCACGAGGTCTCACGATCCTGGGGCTCGCCCTCTGCGCGTGCAGCGCGAGCTCGTCGACGACGAACCCACCCGACGGCGGCGGGCACCAGCACAGCCACGATGGACCGGTCCACACCTCGGACGCGGCTCCGGGCGCCGTCGTCACCTTCAGTCACGCGCACGGGCTCGGCTTCGCGGCGAACGGGACCCTCTTCCTGCCCGCGCACGATGGTTTCCGCACCTTCGCCGCCGGACACTGGAGCAGCCCGAACCTGCCCCGGCACGACTACATGGGCTACTCCGCCACGCGCGAAGGGTTTTACAGCAGCGGGCATCCCGACCCCGCCTCCTCCGAGCCGAACCCGTTCGGCGTGGTGAAGAGCACTGACGGCGGCAAGACACTCACGCGGCTGGCCTTCAGCGGGCAGATCGACTTCCACGTGATGGCCGTAGGCTACGACAGCCACGCGATCTACGTCTTCAATCCCGCGGCCGCCGGGACGCTCGCCGTGGGACCCCACACGAGCGCGGACGACGGGAAGAGCTTCTCGCCCTGCGCCGCCCGAGGCCTCTCCGGCGCGCAACCGCTGCAGCTCGCCGTGCACCCGAGCGACCCGGCGATGGTGGCCGCCGTCACGCGCGGCGGGCTCTTCCTCTCGTCGAACAGTGGCGACGACTTCACCCGGGTCGACGGCGGCATCCAGGTCACGGCCGCACACTTTCCTCCGGGGGGCAAGACGCTCCTCTTCGGGGCCACCGAGCTCCGCGAACTCGACCTCGCGAGCAAGGCGGCGAAGCCCGTGGCCTCTCCGACGCTCGCGGGCGCGGCGCTGTCGTACATCGCGGTCAGCCCCACGGGAGTCACGGCGCTCGCCACCACCACCCTCGATATCTACCTGTCCGGCGCCGGGTCGGAGTGGAGGCGCATCGGCGAGCGGGGCAGCGGCTACGATCGCTGAGCCGCGACGGCCCGGAGGTTAGAGCTCCGCCAGGAGCTGGCCGAGACTCGCGAGCTCAAGAAGCAGGAGGAGGACGATGAAGAGGCAGAGCCTGGAAGCAGTGATCGAGCGCTTTCTCGACGCCTGGAACTCGCAGGACGTCGAGCGGGTCGTGGCCTGCTACACGGAGGACGTGCGCTATCGCGACCCGAACACCCGCGGTCACGTTGAGGGGCGAGACGCCCTGCGGCGCTATCTGCGGAAGCTCTTCGCGGCCTGGCAGATGACCTGGGCCCGGCGCGAGGTCTTCGCGCTCGGGGAGACGGAGGGAGTGGCCTTTCTCTGGCGCGCGACCTTCCGCCGGCCCGGCGGCGAGCAGGTGATCGAGGCCGACGGCATGGACCTGGCCGTGCTGCGTGGCGACGAGCTCGCGCGCAACGAGGTCTACTTCGACCGGGCGGTCCTGGCGCCACTGCTCGGGACAGGGGGCTAGGGGGTGTCGCTAGCTCGCCGGCCGATCGGAGTCACTCCGGCAGGAGCTTCCAGGCGAAGAAATTGAGCCCCGGTGAAACGAGCGTCGTTCCGTCGAGCACCAGGGTGCCGCGGAACTGCCCTGCCAGATGCAGCGCCTTGCCTGGGCCTGAGGCGAGCGCGTAGCCCCCGTCGTTGCCGAGACCGCCGGCCGACCGGAGCCAGGCCAGCTTGCCGTCGAGAGTGAATGCGCCGAGGAGCAGATCCTCGGCTCCGACGGCGTTGAGGGTGGCCGGCCCATGAACCAGCATCTCCTCGAAGGTCCCGGTCACGAAGAGCGCGCCGCTCGCACCCACGACGAGCCCGTTTCCTGCGTCCGCCGCCGGACCGCCGACAGCCACGGCCCATTCGGGACGGCCATCTCCGGCCGAGAAGCGCGCCAGCATGAGGTCCTGCAGGCCGCTGCACTTGAGTCGCGTGCTCCCGACCACCATCTGCTCGGAGAAGCGACCCGTCATGAACAGCGCCTCCTCGTGCGCGTCGAGGGCCACGGCGCGCGCCTCGTCGTAGCTGCCGGCGCCACCGAATCCGCGGGCCCAGAGGAAGTCACCGGCGGGCGAGAGCTTGGCCACGAAACCGTCGTAGGCCCCTTGACCCAGCAGGCTCTGCGGGCCCAGGCGCGCCTCGCCGTAGAACTGACCACCGAGGTAGACGCCTCCGCTGGGCCCCACCGCCAGACTGGTCAGGAGGTCGGTGTTCGGTCCGCCGCCTCGCACAACCCAGCGGACCTGTCCCGTGGGCGAGAGCCGCGCCACGCAGATATCCGAGCTACCGGCGGAGACGACCCGCTCGGCGTCGAAATGCGCCGTGCTGGAACAGCTGCCGCCGAGGATCAGGTCACCCTCGCGCGTGACGGCCAACGCATGCGGCCACTCCTCGGCGTCGCCCCCGAAGCGCTTCAGCCAGCGCACCTCGCCATCGGGGGATAGCTCTGCGAGCAGCATGTCGTCCGGAAGCACGTCGGGAACAGTCGGAGGCGCTGGCACGCTCTTGACCGCGTAGGCGCCAAGGGTGGCCTCCCCGATGAACCCGCCGGCGACGTAAATCGCGCGGCCGTCGGGGGAGACCGCAATCGCAGAGCCCGCCGAACGATGGGCGCCCGTGGTCTGCCGCACCCAGAGCGGGCGACCCTGGGCATCCAGCTTCGCTACGAAGAGCGTCTCCGGATCGTAGGGAGCCGACAGCACGAACGAGCCGAGTGTGCCGGTGCCCGCGAAGGCACCCGTGAGGTAGGTATTCCCCACTCCATCGACCGCGACGCTCGACGGGAAGGCGGCGTAGAGGCCGCTCGCGGCGCGCGCAAAAACTCCGCGATAGCTGGGAATCGCGGGTCCCGCCGCATCGGGCGCAGACCCGTCGCGCCGCGCGACATCGAACAGGGGCACTGCATCTCGCGCTCCCCCGTCGGTCGAGGGCCCTCGCGCATCGACCCCGCCGCTCGAGGTGTTCGCGCAGCCGGCGGCGACGGAAAAAAGCACCAGCGCGAGCTGCGGGACCACGGCTTTCGTGCAGACCGTCGCGCTCGTCATCCCCCTCCTCGCGGACCGAGGGCGAGGGGCTCAGGTCGTTCTTCGGCCTCGGAAAGATCGTCGCTCAGCACCCGCGACACGACGCGATCCGTGACCTCCGACAGGTAGTCTCGCAGGGTCTGATTGATCTCGCTGAACTCGGGCCACAGGGTCTCGTCCACGAAGCGCCGCGAGACCTTCACCATCACCGTGGTGTGGCGCTGCCCGCGGTAGCGATACGGCTGCAGGTCGTAGCGCCGAAGGAGCGCGACGAGCACGCGGCGGGACCAGAGATCGGCGAGCGTGAACTTGTACTCGATGGGCGGGTCCGCGCGCTCGACGGTGCGCAGGCGCTCGAGGATACGCTGGCGCGCGTGGTCGGCGGCGGCGCGCTCACCGGGCGTCGTGGCGCCCGAGAAGAGCGCCTCGATGAGCCGGAGCTTTTCGATCAGCTTGGCTTCGTCCATCTCGCCTCCGGCGCGGGAGCCCGCGCGAACGAGCTCACGGCGCCGCCACGGTCACGGGCCACTCCTCGGCGGCGGCGTACTCGATCCACCACGTCGTGCCATGACCGGCGCCCAGGCTCTGCTGCACGCTCCAGCACGCGGCCTTCCCGTCGGAGCTCACGTGGAACCAGTCCATGGATTGGTAGCCGCTCGTGCCGCGCACCACGAGCTTCGCTTCGCCTCGCGCGAGCTCCACGACGTAGAGCCCCGTCGAGAACTTCTTGGCCGGGTTGCCGTAGCCGGTATTGACGTGGCCGGCGAAGCTGAGCCGCGTCCCGTCGCGCGAGAAGCGCACCTCGGACCAGGCCAGATTGGTCCCGCCGGCCGGGGGCAGGCCGACCGCCTCGCGAAGCTGGGACTTGAGCCCCGCCGAGAGGAGCCGCGCGGCGCCGCCGGTGCGCGGCACGAGATAGAGGTCCTCGGTGTCGTCCGGGTCCTCGGCCGCGAGCTTCGCCGCCGTGACCACCGCCACCTGCGAGAGATCGGGCGAGAAGGCCCTCAGCTCGCGGAGCTCGAACGGAGTGCCGTTCTCCGGCAGCTTGAAGACCGTCCCCGAGCCCCCGGCCGTTGTGTTGACCAGCCGCAGCTCGAGGCCGCCGCCTTGCAGTCCGCGCTTCGTCGTGTCCACCGCCAGCACGGCCGTCGCCCCGTCGGCGGAGAGCCCGAGCGGCGTGCACCCCACGGCTCCTTTGCCCGTGTCGCCGACCCGCAGCAGACGCCCCGCGCGCAGATCCTTCACGTAGCACTGCGTCTCGTCGGTCCCTTCCGATCCGTCGGTGGGCTTCGGCTGGCGGTAGACCGCCGAGGTGAGCACCTGCAGGCCGTCCGCGCTGACCCCGAGGCCGTGAAGCTCCATCTGCGGCCAGGCCTCGGCCGAGGTGAAGACCGGCTCCGGAGCGCCGCCCGTCAGGCCCACGCGGTAGAGGAGCGACTCGTTCACCGAGGGGCTCGGCGCGTTGAGGCGCAGCCCCACGACGAGCCCCGTGCTGGTCTGCTCGCGCAGGTAGCTCGACCCGAGCGCCTGGGGCGTCGAGGCCGAGGGTACCGGCGAGAGCAGGCCGGTGAGCGTGGCCGTGGCCGGGACGAAGCGCAGGAGCTGTTCGTTCGGCACGGTGACCTCGCCGAGGCGGGTGGCGACGCTCAGCATCACCACCGAGCCGTCGGGCAGAAACGAGGGATAGCGCGCGACGAGGCGGGCCCTCCCGCTCGTCCCCACGCCCTTGAGCGGGAGCTGCACTTGCCCGGCGCTTCCCGCCGCGTGCGCGACGAGGGTGGCCTCGTAGCTCCGGGCCTCCGTGGGCGAGAAGCTCAGGCTCGCGAGCACGGAGCCCCCGGCAAACCACTGCTGTCCGAGCTTGAACGCCGACGCGTCCGGGCCCTCGAGCCGCACCACCGCGGTGGCCGCCCCGTCGAGCGGCGTCAGCGTGACCGTCTTCACCGGGCGCTCCGCGTCCGTGACCAGCGCCGCGCGACCGAAGTCGAGCACCGCCGGGAGCCCCTCGAGGCTCAGCCCCGACAGCTCGGGGCCCGGGCCGCCGCCGGGCCCGCCGCTGCAGGCGGAGTGCAGCGCCAAGAAGGTGAGACCGTGGAGCAGAACCCGGGTGATCCTGGAAGCTGACATGGCGCCTCGACCGTCGCCTCCGCAGTCTATCATCGCGCGGCACCGTCACGCCGCGGCGCGCCGGTCTCTTTGCGGCATGCGCGCGCGCCGCGCCGTCGTTGCGGTGGTGGGGTGGACCGCATTAGAATTGGTAGAGCGTGGTCCACGAAACCAGCAGTTCCCCGACGGACCTCTCGGGCTCCCGCGCCCGTCGCGGCCGTCCGGGCGTTTCTGCCGCCGCGCTGGGCGTGGTCGTCCTCGCCGGCGCCACCCTGATCGCCGGATGCTCGGCCTCCTCGCGGCCCTATGCGTGCTCCACCGGGAGCCAGTGCCTGCGCGGCGGCGAGACCGGGACGTGCGAGGCCTCGGGGTTCTGCAGCTTCGCCGACACCTCCTGCCCGTCAGGGCGACGCTACGGGGAGCTCTCGGCCGAGCTGACCAGCCGATGCGTCGAGGTCGCGACCGACGGAGGAAGCGGCCCGTTCTCCGACGCGCACGTGGCATCGGACCTGGACGCCTCCGGGGACACCGGGGTGGGAACGGACTGGGGGACCCGCGACAGCTCGGACGCGGACGCGAAACCCGACGACGCCCGAAAGGCGGACGCGCTCGCGCGCGACGGAAGCTCCGCTCGCGATGGCAGCTCCGCACGCGATGGCAGCGGAGCAATGGATAAGGGCGGAAAAACGGACCAGAACCCGCTCCCCTGCGTGTGCGTCCCCGGCACGGTGGAGACGGGCCTGACTCAGAGCTGCGGCGATTGCGCGCAGCAGACGCCCACGCGGCAGTGTGGCCAGAGCTGCCAGTGGGAAGCGTGGGTCCCCGGCAACTGCAGCTCCACCTGTTCCGGCACGGCGAGCTGCGATAGCTGCAGCAAGGTCGCCTGCGACGGGAGCACCGGCTGCAAGCGGACCTGCGTGAAGAAGGCCGGCGTTGCGTGCACCTGGGACAACGGGACCAACCACCGCTGCTGCACGACCGGAGGACAGCGCGGGTGGCAGTGGTGCCTCTCGTCGTGCAGCTGGAGTCCGTGCGAGGTCCACGCCTGCTAGCGCGAGCGGTCCTCGTCCCGGCGTCCCTCAGCGGTCTCCCAGAGCAGGTCGATCTTCGCGGCCAGCACGAAGTCGCTCTCGGTGAGGCCGTCGATCTTGTGGGTCCAGATCTCGACGCCGACCTTCCCCCAGGCGAGATGGAGGTCCGGGTGATGCCCCTGGTCCTCGGCCAGCGCTCCCACGCGGTTCACGAAGCGCAGGGCCGTGGCGAAATCCACGAAGCCGAACTCGCGCTCCAGGTGGTGCCGGTTCTCGACCCGCCACGCGGGGACCTCGGCGTGAAGCGGCTGGATCGCGTCCCCCGAGAGCGGAGGAACGCCGCCACGACATGGAATGCATTGCTTCTGTGCGAGCTCGGTCATGAGCCTCCCCTGTTGCGCCCCCGGCGCTTACGAGGGAAAGATGACCCCGAAAGTCCGCCCCGGCACCCGCACCCGATCGTTTTCCGACGCAGAGGCTAGAGCGGCAACATCACGGCCCGCACGAGCCGCAGGAGCTTTTCGTAGCCGTCCAGAAACTGGTGGAGGGTCTTGGTGGCCGCGCCGAAGGAGACGAAGGCCTCGTGTGCGAGCCCGTCTTCGTCGTAGGCGCGCACGAAGTCGGGAAACGCGGTGCGAAGCGACTCCACCACGGCTTCGGACACCGGCTCGTCGATGCGCGGCCGCACCTCGACTCCCGAGGCGTTGAACTTCTCCTGCCACGCGGGCGGGATCGTCACGATCAGATCGCCTCCCACGAACTCGGACCAGTGGTGGTGGCTGCGCATCGCCGCGGCGAGCAGCGTGGCGCGGTAGCCGCGCTCCTTGAAGAGCCGGTACGCCTTGCGCATCACCGCCGTCGAGGCCTGCCGCACCTGCTCGGCCTCGATGGTGAGGTTCTGCGCCGCGGCCTGGTCGCGCAGGTGATCGTCGAGGCGCCCGACCATGATCGTCACCCAGCAGGCGATGCGCGTCACGTCGCGGCCGGCCCAGTCCGCGCGATCCAGCCCGCGCTCCATCGCCTCCGCCACGGCGAGGGCCTGCGGCACGGTGAAGAGCACGGTGGCGTTGACCGACACGCCGTGCGCTACGAGCTCCTCGATGGCCTGGAGACCCCCCTCGACGGCCGGCACCTTCACGGCCATGTTGGGCCGCAGCTCGGCGAAGCGTCGCCCCTGCGCCACCATGGCCTGCGCGTCGGGGTAGAGCCGCGGGCTGACCTGCATGCAGATCCAGCCGCGCCGCGCCGCGTGGGCCTCCCAGATCGGGCGCAAGAGGTCCGCGCCACGCGTGGCCGCCTCGCTGACCAGCCGCCAGGCGAGCTGCTCCTCGGTCTCCGCCCGGTGATCGCGCCGGAGCCGCGCCACGAACTCGAGCCAGCGCGGGCGGTCGGCGTCGATCGCCTCGAGCACGATCACCGGGTTCGTGGTCGCGCCGGTGGCCCCGTGCTCGATGGCCCGACGCAGGCTCTGCTCCTCGCAGCTGTCGTTCCAGAACTGGGTCGGCTGCTCGAGCGTCATCTGATGTAGCAGCGACTTCGGGTGCGTCATGTCGGCTCCTTGGGCTTCGGGCCGGGCCCTTGGTCAGACGCCCGCCGCTGTGCCACCTGGCACTCTCTGGCACAGCCATCGGCCACCGGCTCGCGCGCCCGCGGTCATCATCCTGCTAGGTTGCACGCACCACGGCAAGTGGAACGCGGGTTGCTCTCACGGAGAGCATGCACCTCACGCAGCCAGCTCGTTCCAAGATCGGCCTATTCGGCGCCGCGCTGGCGCTTACTCTCGCCATCGCGGCCTGCGGCGGCCGATCGCTCGGCCAGGGCGGGGACGGCGGGCCGTCGGATGCCGGGACCTCCCTCGAGGGCTACCACGACACCGACCTCGGCGCGTGGACCGACAGCACCTGGTGCCAGGACTCGGGGCCCCCCCGGCCGGACGCGAACGCGGTCCCGCCCGACGGGGGACAGGCCCGCTGCGGCAAAGCCCCGCCCGTCTACGCTGGTCCCCTGTGCGGAGGCGCGGGCCTCCCCTGCGGCGTGCTCGTGGACGAGACCTTGCCCACCAAGCCCGCGTACCGTAACGACGCGCCCAGCCTCGCGCTGAATGCGAAGGGCGAGCCGGCGCTCCTCTTCTCCGTGGCCGAAAGCGGCTACCACGGCTTCTACGCACGTCGACAGGGCAGCACGTGGAGCGTCACGCCCACCGGTTCGCCGCTGGCGACCGGCGCGCTCGTCATGGGACCGAACGACGCGCCGCAGGCTCTCTTCTACGACGGCACCCCGTCGGGAAATCGCCGCGCCACGTTCTCGGGCGCGACCTGGACCGTGCACGAATCGCTGCCGGCGCAGCGCACGGGCTGGTCGGGGGGCCTGGCCGTGGACCGCGCGGGCTGCCTCTACGCGCCGGGCTTCGTGCACTTGGTTTACGGCGGGCCGCAATCCACGACCCTGCTCTCCCTCGCGCCGGCGCCCACGCCGCAGCCGATCTCCTGGATCGTCACCCCCATCCTCCCCGTGATGCCGAGCGAAGCCGGCTCTCCTCCCGTGGCCCTCTCCCCCGAGGGAAGGGCGCAGCTCGCCTTCTTTCGCACCGTGAAGGGCGAATGGGAGCTGGCCTGGGCCGCGCCCCCCCTTGGCGCCGAGCCTGTCGCACGCTACGGCTCCTCCAGTCTCTCGCACGCGAGCCAGGTGGCCCTCGTCGTGACTCCCGTCCCGGGTGAGCCGCTCGGGCGCCCGCACGTCTTCTTCAAGCGCTTCGCGCCCGCCTCGCCGGAGCGCCTGGAGCTCACGCACGCCAGCCGCGACCCGACGACCGCCGCGTGGAGACTCACCGCCGTCGCGTCAGAAGACGTGGGAGACAAGTGCACCCGCCAGCCCACGATGACCGGCGAGAGCTGCAGCTACGACCTCGTCGAGCACGTGCCCGTCGGCGCGGTGGCGAGTGGCAACGGCGACGTGCGGCTCTTCGTCAGTCGGCTCCGCCATCACGCGAAGCTCACGGCCACCTGCGATGGACCGACCCGGCCTCCGCCGCCAAACCCGCCGGGGCCTCCGCCGATGGGCTGCCGCTGGCAGGGCGCCCACGAGACCGAGGGGCGGCTCGAGCTCGCCTCGCTGCAAGCCGGCGGCGGCTTCTCCCGTGCGATCGTCAAGGAGGGGCTCGTGGCGCGTCACCTCGGCAGCGCAGCGCTCGACGCCGCCGGCCGCCTGCACCTCGCGCTCTACGCCGCCGCCCCCGCATCGACGGGGAGCGGCTCCACGGTGCGCTACCTCCGCCTCGGCCTCACGCCCTGAGGCGCGCCGCGTCCCACGTGCCGCGTCACGACCACGCCGCCGCCCTTACAGCTCCGCGCAGACCCACGTCCCCCCTGTGCCCCCGAACGCGGCCTGGCAGGCGGGGCTGTCCGAGCAGCCGCAGATCTTGGCCGCGAGATAGCACTTCCCCACGACGGCCTCCTTCGGACAGGCCTGCGTCGCGCTGCAGGGGGGCGAGTCCGCGGGGGTGAAGGCGCTGCAGTACGCGTTCTCCACGCAGGTGTCGCCGGGGAAGGTCTTGCACGGCACGCTGGCCGAACAGGGCTCGGCGCAGACCTTCTGCCCCTTCACCGTGAGGCACTTCGTATCGGGCTGCCCCGCGCAATCGGGATCCCCGCTGCACCCCTCGTCGCGGCAATAGCCCTTGGTGCACGAGAAGCGATCGGGGTAGGTCGTGCAGGGCGGCTTCTCGCAGCAGTCGTCGGGGGTCTTGCACGTGCGCTGACACTGCCGCGGCTTCTCGGTGGTGCCGGGCGGGCCGTCGGCCCTGGGCGCGGCGCCATCAGGAACGGGACCCACGCTGCCGTCCCCCCCCGGCCCCGCACCGTCGGCAGAACCCGGTGGCGGCTTGAAGGCCTGCCCGTCGCGCCAGCCGCTGTCGGCGACCACTCCCGGCCGGTAGGGCTTGGCGTCTCCGGGGCAGCCCGCGAGCACCAGCGCCCCCGCAAACCCCACGAGGCTCGTTGCGATGGCACGCCTCCGCATCGAAGGTCCGAGCCCCATCATGGCACCAGCACGCAGGAGCCCGTGGTCCGTCGCCCCTCGAGCGCGCGATGCGCCTCGGCCACCTCGGCGAGCGGAAAACGGTGCCGCACCTCGATTCTGACCGCCCCCGCCTGCACCACCTCGAAGAGGGCGTTCGCCGAGGCCAGTAGCTCCGGCCGGCTCGCCGTATAGGTGAAGAGCGTGGGCCGCGTCATATAGAGCGACCCCTTCGCCGCGAGGAGCGTGACGTCGAAGGGCTCGGGCTTGCCCGAGGCGTTGCCGAAGCCCACGAAGGTCCCGCGCGGCTCGAGACAATCCAGCGAACCGAGGAAGGTGTCGCGCCCGACCGAGTCGTAGACCACCGGCACGCCGCGTCCCCCCGTGAGTTCGCGTACGCGCTCGACGAAGTTCTCGCGCGTATAGACGATGGTGTGGGTGCACCCGTGGGCCCGCGCGAGCTCCGCCTTCTCGTCGGAGCCCACCGTGCCGATGACCGTCGCGCCGAGGTGCTTGAGCCACTGGCAGGCGATGAGCCCGACGCCCCCCGCCGCCGCGTGAAAGAGCACCGTCTGCCCGGCCTTCACGGGGTAGGTGCGCCGCAAGAGGTACTCCGCGGTCATCCCCTTGAGCATCATCCCTGCCGCCTGCTCGCTCGCGATCCCCGCCGGGAGCGGTACCAGCCGCTCCGCCGGCATCAGGCGCGCCTCGGCGTAAGCGCCGACCGGACGCCCCGCGTACGCCACGCGTTGCCCGACGGAGACCTCGCTCACGCCGGGTCCCACGGCTTCGACGACCCCGGCCCCCTCGTGTCCGAGCGGCGAGGGAAAGCCGTCCAGCGGATAAAGCCCGCTCCGGTGGTAGGTGTCGATGAAGTTGACGCCGATGGCCTCGTGCCGCACCAGCGCCTGCCCCGGGCCCGGCACACCGAGCTCGAGCTCCTCCACGCACAGGACCTCGGGGCCCCCCGTCCGATGGATGCGGACCGCTCGCGTTCGCCGCGTCATAGCCCGAGCGTCCTCAGGTACTCGCGACTCGCCTTCGCGCTCTGAAACGGATCCGGCGTCAGATTCCCGTCGGCGTCGGCCATCGTGTCCTGCTCGACGACCACCCAGCCCCGGTAGTGCGTATCCTTCAGACTGCGCGTGAGCGTCGCGAAGTCCACCTGGCCGCGCCCGAGCGGCACGAACACCCCGAGGCGCCACGCGCTGTCCATGTCGATCTTCTCTCGACGAATGCGCTCCAGCTTGGCCTCGTCCACGTCCTTGTAGTGCAGGTACCAGATGCGGTCCCGGCGCTGCGCGAGCACCGCCACCGGGTCGCCGCCCCCGTACACGTAGTGCCCCGTGTCGAGGAGAAGCCCGACCAGGCTCGGGTCCGTCTCGTCGAGCATGCGGTCGATCTCCTCGGGCGTCTCGAGGTAGGTCCCCACGTGGTGGTGCACCACCACGCGCATGCCGAAGTCGTCGCGCAGCTCGCGCGCGAGCGTGTCCAGCGTGCGCGTCGCGACCTTCCACTCCGCGTCGGTCCAGCCGGCGGGACGCCTCCCCCCCTCGGCGCGGCGTCGTGCGTCTCCCGCGTCGGCGATGATCACCTCCTCCACGCCCTGCGTGCGCAAGAGCGCGGCGACCTTTCGCACCTCCGCCCGCGCCTCGTCGAAGCGGTGGGCGTCGGCGAGGGCGAGCGGCACGAAGGACGAGCCGAGCTTGAGCCCGTGATGCCGGAGCTCCCGGTCGAGCTTCTCGGGCTCCGTCGGCAGGTACCCGTACGGACCGAGCTCGGTCCCCTGGTAGCCCGCCTCGGCGATCATGCTCAGGACCTGCGTGTACGGCAGTTGCTTGGTGGCTCCAAAGGCGGCCTCGAAGATACCGAAGCTCACCGGGGCGTTGGCGACGACGATGGCGCTCATCAGCGGATCACCTGTTTGGCCTTCTCTTTGAGATAGGCGCCGCGGGCCTCGCGCAGCGCCCCCTGGGCATCGACCTCCGGCTGGGGGACATCCCACCAGCCGCCGTACCCACCCATCAGCTCGTCCCGGCTCACCTTCAGATCGATCACCGTCGGGCGGTCGCGCGTGGCCCGGGCCTGCGCGAACGCGTCCACGAGCCCCGCCGCGTCCTCGACCGGGAGCGCGTGGCAGCCCATTCCGCGCGCGATGGCCGCGAAGTCGAGCGCCAGCCGGCTACCGTCGGCGCGGAGGTACTCCATCCCGTAGTCGCCGAAGCCGCTCCGCCGCTGGAGCCCCCGGATCGACTGACCGCCGCCGTTGTCGAAGACCACCACGGTGAAGGGGATCCCGAGCTGCGCCGCGGTGACGAGCTCGCCCGGCATCATGAGGAAGCTCATGTCTCCGACGAGCACCACCACCTCGCGGTCGGGGAGCGCGAGCTTCGCGCCGAGACCGGCGGCGATCTCGAAGCCCATGGTGGAGTAGCCGTACTCGCAGAGGTAGCCCTTGCCGGCGGGGTCCTTGTCGCGCCAGAGCTTCTGCAGGTCACCGGGGAGGGTCCCCGCCGCGCTGACCACCACCGACGCCGCGGGGAGGAGGTCGTTGATCGTGCCGATGGCCGTGGACTGCCGCAGCGGCAGACCCTCGCGCGTGCGCCAGCGGTCGGTCTCCTCGAGCCACGCCGCGCGTTGGGCGCGGAGCTCCGCCCCGTACTCTCCGCTCGCCTGATAGGTCGCGCCGCTCCCCGTGCCCCGCGCCGTGGCCCCCGCTCGCTCGAACTCGGCCCGCAGCGCGGCGAGTGTGGCCCGCGCGTCCCCCCAGAGCTGGAGCGCCCGCTGCTTGCGCACGTCGAAGTGGCAGACGTTCACGTTGATGAAGCGCGCCTCCGAGGAGAACGCCGTCTCGGAGGCCGTGGTGAAGTCGCTATAGCGCGTACCGACGCCGATCACGAGGTCCGCGTGCGCGGCCAGGTGATTGCCCATCGCGCTTCCCGTGGGACCCACGCCAAAGGCGTTCAGCGGGTGCTCGAAGAGGATCACCCCCTTGCCGGCCTGCGTCGGTGCGACCGGCGCGCCGAGCAGCTCGGCGAAGGTGACGAGTTCCGCGCTCGCGTCCGAGCGCAGGGCTCCGCCCCCGGCGACGATGAGCGGCCGCCGCGCCTCGAGGATCCAGCGCGCAGCCTCGGCCACGCGCGTGGCGTCGGCTACCGGCCGGTGGTAGCGACGGTCCCGCGGGGCCAGCCGTCGCTCGCGCTCCCAGAGGAAGCCCTCGGCCTGCACGTCCATCGGGATGCAGATCGTCGCCGGCCCTTCGCTACCGGGCTCGAGCATGGCCTCGAACGCCTCGCGCAGCGTGCGCCTGAGCCGCTCCGGTCGCTGGAGCCGCGTCCAGTACTTCGAGACGGGGCGCAGCGCGTCGTTCGCCGTCTCGTCGTGCGTGCCCTCGAGCTGCTGCAGCACAGGCCCCACGTTCTCGGCGAAGACCTCGCCGGGCAGGAGCAAGACGGGCCAGCGGTTGATGCGCGCCATCGCGGCGCCGGTGACCAGATTCGTCGCGCCGGGCCCGACGCTGGTGGTGACGGCTTGCGGCCGCCCGGTCAGCCGCGCCATGGCCGCCGCGGCGTGCACCCCCGCCTGCTCGTTCCGCACCGTGATGAAGCGGATGCGGTCTCGCCGCTCGTAGAGCGCGTGACTGAGCTGCACGTTGCCGTGGCCAAAGATCCCAAAGACCACCTCCACGCCCTCCCCGACCAGGCCGTCTACGAGCGCCTGGGCTGCCGTGATACGGCTCATCCCTCATCCTCCTCTTTGAGTAGCCAGGAATGCTCCGGTGCGTACTCGAACCCCGTGTAGCGCGCCCCCTCCAGGTGCCGGATGGCCCACAGGTAATACATGTAATAGCCCGGCGCAGCCACCTGCGCGTGGTCACGCGCGCGCGTCACGCGCAGCAGGTCATGCTGCTTCAGCCGATGGATCGCCTCGCCGAGCTCGCCGTGCCCGTAGCCCTGCTCGGGCCAGAAGCGGTAGTAGTAGATCTCCGGCTGCGCGTGGTGGTGCGGCGGATACGAGCTCCACCGGCCGGGGAAGTTCACCACCTCGCCGAGGACGAGCCTCGACTCGGGCGGCGCGCTCTCTCCATCGAAGACGGTACGCACGATGCGGTACGCCGCGTCCTGCCAGCGCCCCTTGCCGCGGTGCTCGTCGGCCACCTGCTCGGGCGTGTAGAGCCGCGACGCGAAGCTCGCCTCGTTGGGCGTGGCGAGGCAAGCGAGCTGGCAGTCCGTGCGCGCCCGCACCTCGAGGCGCGTCCCCGCCGGGCCGTGCGCGACGAAGGGACCGCTCTCCACCCAGCTCGGGCGGTCAAAGGCCATGCTGCGCCCGTCGACGGTGAGCGTGCCGCGCCCCTCGAGCGCCACCCACGCGGTCTCGAGCCCATCGCTGTCGGCGCGATGGCTCTGCCCGGCGGCGAGCGAGAGCACGGCCACGTCCAGCCCCACCTCGGGGTCGCTGCGATGATCCAGGATCGGATTGAGCCCGGGCTGAAGGCCCGCCCGCAACGAGGTCAGCAGGTCGCCTTGGGGCATGCCCCCTCGTACACCTGCACCGTGGCCCCGGTCAATCCCCGCCCCCGGCTCGCCTGAGGGGGCCTGGCTTCCCGCCGCGCCCCCCCTGCTCCACGCGCGGTGACGGCCTCCGCCGCCCTTCGGGGGAGCGTCCCGCGGGGCGCGATCCTTTCGCCGCATACTCGGCGAGCCGCGAGGCAGCCCGCCCGGCCGGCCGCACCTCGATGCCGGCGCGGCCGAGCTCCGCCTGGAGGCTCTCGAGCTGGCCGGGGGTGAGGAGCGCGAAGCCAACCGGCTTCCCGCGATGACCGATCGCCTCGATGACGTTGCCGAGCAGGCGAAACGAGGACGGCTTGCGGCGCGTGCTCCACACGCGATCGTCCGCACGTCGCTCGGACCGCTGAGCCAGCTTGCCCCACCAGCCCGCCAGCACGGCCCCGAGCTCGGCCTCCTTCCCGGCCGGAGCGGTGGCCCCCTCCTGGCCGGAAAAGAGCTCCTCGCGCAGCCGGGAGAGGCCGAGGTGAATGCCCTTTTCCTTTCCGTAGCCCCAGGAGGTCTTGGATAGCGAGATACCCGTCATGCGGCGGAAAGTGGTCTGCGCCACATAATCGAAGAGCAGCTCCACCCCCTTCTGGCGGGCTCGCTGCTCGTCTATCGTGCGCCCCGACTCGGGGCCGCAGGCCAGCCGGGCCAGCTTCGCCAGCTCGTTCGGGAAGTCCTGGGCCAGCTGCTGCAGGAGCTGACCGGCGGGGGTCGAGTAGTTCGTCACCTTCTCGCCGTTGACGTCGCGCGAGACCGTGAAGCCATTCACGTTCCGTATCTGTTTATAGTATTGCGCTTCCAGCCGGGCCGGGTTCGAGCGCAGCCCCTGCGTTCCCTCGTGCCAGATGATCTTGAACGGGTCCTTGAAGGTGCTCAGCGGCCCGAGGTCCTTGCCGTTCCGGATCCGGAGCGTGGCGTCGAGCCGGAAGCCCTCCCAGTCCTTGACCATCACCTTGCCGGTGGGCATCCCTTGGCGGTCCACCTCGAGGAGCACGTTCTGGGTGTGCAGCTCCCCCTGCAGGCCGTGCTCGAGGCCGAGATAGAAGTAGGCGCGGAGGATCGGCTCCACCACGCTCTTCGTGATCCAGTGAATCGGGCTCAGCGGCGCCTGGCCTCGTGTGGCGCGCCGCGCGTTGACGCGCTCGAGGTTGGCCTTCAGCGCGCTGATCCAGGCGAAGGCGGGGACGTAGCGCGTGCCGCGGACCGGCCTGACCAGCGGGGAGAGGTCGCGGTAGACGACGCCCACCTCGAGCGGGTGCCGGCTTCCGGGGCTGTTGAGAGCGGGCGGAACGATTGCGGCAGGTTCCGGAAGGACGGCGAGCTGGTGGCGGCCGAGCTCCGCCGCGTCGATGGCAGCGAAGGCCTCGTTGACCAACCCCGTCCGATGGGCCTTGAAGCCCCGGATGATGCGGCTGACGCCCAGCACGCGCTCGCGCCCGGTGCGGTAGCGCTGGGTGTACCTCTCGAGCGTCGTGTGTAGGCTCACCTTGAGCCCGAAGGCCAGTCGGGGACTTCCCTTCCTCCACGCCACAAGGGACCTCGGCGAGGAGGACGCGGTCGCCTGATACTCGCCGTAACGCACGCCGTACTGTTCGATCAAGCGGCGATAGTCCTTCGCGTAGAGCGGGTGAAAGAAGACGCGCACCATGCGACGGCCGGACGGGTCGAGATAGCTCACCTGGGAAGCCAGGGCCTCGCTCATCCCTTTGGCCTGATAGGCGTAGCGCATATCCTGCTCGGGGACCGGGATATACGGCACGTCGAAGACGGCCTGCGCTTCGGGGCGAAAGGGCCCCAGCTTGGCCTTCATCTCCTCGTGATCTTGCACCCAGGCGTTGTGCTGGATGTCGTCGTCGAGCATCGTGCGAATTCCTGAGGGGAGCTGCGCTCGGGACCGCGACGCGTTCGGCGCGAGCAGGCGCGACCAGCCGGGATCGGAGGGGTCCTTGGACCAGAAGCCGCCAGCCGCCGTGACGAGGCTCTGCCAGTCCGCAGCGCGAACAGGCGGGGCAAAGAAAACTCCCGCCGCGAGAACGAGCGCCGCCAGCGCGGCCGCACCCGCGAGAGGCCGTGGCTCGGACCACCTCGGGCGAAGGAGCGCGCGGCGAGACGTCCGGTTCGGCATGGCAAGCCGAGTAGAGCAGGTTTCGTGCCTGCTACGGCCACCGCCCCGCGGCCCTGAACCGTGAAAGATCTCCGGGGACTTCGAGTTGGCGGCGTGGGCGCGCACCGGCCACGGATCCTGCCAGTCGCCGGCGAGACCCGCGAGTGGCCGGGGACAACTGACTCCGGCGGCGAGGGCATCAGAGGGGCCCGCCTGCGGCGCGGGCCTCCCGCCGAATGGGCCACCCGCGTGCGTGAACCCCGCGGGACTCGACGCTGCTCGCGTGGGTCGGACGCCGAGGACGGAGCGTCGCCGGCCGTCTCGCGCGCCACGGCGGTGCGGGGCATGGATCGTGCACGATCAGGCCGACGAGCGAACCCGAACACGAACCCGAGGCTGCGCCAGGTGACGCCCCATCGCCGTGACCCACCACCGGTAGAACGGCGCCTTGTGCAAGGCGCGGTGCGCCGCGCGTGCGCGGCGGTACTGGCAGCGACCTGCCTCTTCGCGGCGGCACCGGCGGCAGCGCACCCGTTCCAGAAGGTCCTGTCCCGCCTCGTGGGCCAGCGGGGTTCGCGCGGCGACGGGAACCCGGCTGCGGCCACGTCCTGTACGACCCAGCCCATGCCCTGGCGCGAGGTGGTGCGACAGCTACGAGAGGAGCTGCAGCTCTATCGCGGGCGAAGGCTCGAGCGCGCCTCCGACTGGCTCGCCCTCGGCCCCGGCAAGACCTTGCACCGAGACACCGTCGACGAGAGCCTGAAGCGCTTCGTTCGCGAACAGAACCTCCCGCACCGCATTGAACGCATCGGTGACAGGGACGTGCTCGTGCTCCAGGTGAAGCTCGGCCATGGAAGCGCCAGCAGCAAGGTGCTGCGCGAGCTCTACCGTCGCGTCGGGGACCGCACCGTCGAGTATTCCAACAAGTTCTCGCCGCGGCTGCGCTACCCGCATTCGGCGCTCCGGGTGGGGCTCGAGGCGACGTACGACCTGGCGGGGAAGCCGGCGGACGTCACCGTTCCGAGCCTCGTCCGCTGGGTTCTGCGGGCGCTGCGAGGCGACGATACCCTGTACCTCGTCCGTCGGCGCAATATGCGGCGCGTGCTGGAGAAGACGCCTCCCGGCTCGACGAGCGGGTACGTCGGTTACCTCCTCGAGGTCTCTCCGACGGAGCTGCGCGAGCTGGCCGGGACCTTCGAGCGGCGCGCGCGGCGCGTGACGGGCTTCGCCGTATCGGGCGGGGACGGCTCGAAGGGCGAATACAGCTGCGCGCAGTTCCTGACCGAGGATATCCCGCTATTTCAACGATGGGGGATCACGGGCCACCCCTGGAGCACGCAGGCGGCGCAGCAGGTGGCCAGCGCGCCGCGCCTGCGAGCGATCGTCGAATACGTCTCCGACACGACGGAGGGTTCCCTGACGGTAAACTGAAGGCCGTTTCCGCGGGTACACGACCATCGTTGCTGGACGTCGACGGGTTGAGGGAGGGGCGATGGACATCTTGCTGATCAACCCGAACCGCGAGCACGTTCCGTGGCCGGCCATGCCCCTCGGACTGTGCATGGTGGCCTCGGCGCTGCGACGGGCCGGCCACGACGTTTCGCTGCTCGATCTGGCGTTCTCCACCGACCCCTATCGCGAGACGACGGCGGCCCTCCGGCGAGGTACACCGTCCGTGGTCGGCGTTACCATCCGAAACATCGACAACTGCAACTTCGAGCGGCCGGTGTTCTATCTGACGGAGATCCGGGATGGCGTGCTGCGCGCCATTCGGGAAAACGCGGCCGCCGCGCCGATTGTGATAGGGGGCAGCGGCGTCAGCGTCGCCCCCTGGGAGGTACTGAACTACCTTCGCGCCGACTACGCCCTGGTGGGTGAGGGCGAGGAAGCCCTGCCAGCCTTCCTGGCTGCCCTCGGGCGCGGAGACGCTTCTGCGGGCGACTACGGCGTCTTGACCCGCCAGGGCCCTTCGGCCTCGGTCGATACCGCGGTGGCGCTCAACGAAGTGCGCACGCTCGAACACGAGCCCCGCGGCGGTCGTTCCCGCCTGGCGAACCTCGACTCCGGGGCCCAGAGCGAGGCCTGGCGCTGGCTCGACCTGCGACGCTATGCGACCCACGGCGCGCCGTACTCGGTCCAGACGAAGCGCGGGTGTGCGCTGCGCTGCGTCTATTGCGTCTATAACAACATAGAGGGACGCCGTTATCGGCTACGGGCCCCGGCCGCCGTGGCCGACGAGATCGAGTATGTCGTACGCGCCCACGGCATCAAGCGGGTCGACTTCGTGGATTCGACGTTCAATCTGCCCCTCGCCCACGCGCTCGGAGTCTGCGAGGAACTCGCGGTGCGCGCTTTGCCGGTACGGCTCTCGACGATGGGGATCAACCCCGCTGCCACCTCCACGGCGCTTCTGAACCTGATGCGGCGTGCGGGGTTCGACAGCGTGATGTGCTCGGCGGAGAGCGCCTCGGATGTGACCCTCGGCTCCCTGCAGAAGGGCTACCGCAAGGAGGCCGTGATCCATGCGGCCGAGCAGTTGCGACGCGCCGGCTTGAAGGTGTTCTGGTTCTTCATCTTTGGCGCGCCCGGCGAGACGCTGGACACCGTCGGTGAGACGCTCGCCTTCTGCGAGCGCTACGTCCAGGCCACCGACGTGGCGCTCTTCACCACGGGGATTCGGGTCTACCCCGGAACGCCCCTCGAGCAACAGCTCAAGCGTAGCGGCTGGTTCGACGCCAACGACCCGCTGCTCTGGCCCTCCTGGTACGTCTCGCCGACGATCGACCTGCAGCAGCTCTATGGCCTGCTGGTGCGGGCCGCGGCACGCCACCCGAACTGGATGACCAACGCCGAGACGATCGTCCATCCGACGCTGGCGCTGGCCATCAAGCGTGGCTTCGAGCTCGTCGGCTGGCGCGGCCCCTTCTGGACGCACCTTCCCAAGCTGTTCACCCTGGCCACGCACCTCGGGACGCGACAGCGCAACCTCGAGGCCAACGTGGCCCGTATGCGCGCGATTCGCAACGTGCCGCATCGAAGCGGACCCGTGGGGGGTGGAGTGGCGTGAAGCACCCTCCCGGGGAGCGGGCACCTCGCTGTACGCGCTGACCCGCGTCGCGCCTCCCCTCGCTCAGCGTGCGATGCGTGCCGCTTCGGTCAGCTCGAGCTCCACGCGCTGACCGAGCTTGAGCGGGGTCTTGCCGAGAAGGGCGACCTTGACGAGGAGGACGCGCGTGTCCGCCGGGCGGCCCGGGTCCTGGGGCTTGAGACGCCGGCCGCTCACCGCATCGGGAATCTCCTCCACGCGACCCGCGAAGGCCTGCCCGTCGAGGCCCTCGACGCTGATGCGCACGGAGGCGCCGGGGCGAACGCGCAGGGCGTCGAACTCGTCCACCTCGGCCTCGACGCGCGTGCGCGACAGGTCGGCGATCGTCACGAGGCGCGTGCCGGGGCCGATGGTCTCGCCCGCTTGCGCGAAGCGCGCGGTCACGACCCCGTCGATGGGGGCCAGGACGCGGGTCCTGGAGAGCGCGACGACCAGGCGACGCGTCGTGGCCGTGGCGAGGTGGAGGCGAGCCCGCGCCCGCTCGAGCTCGTGGCGCGCCCTGTCGAGCGCCTGCACCGCGATCGCGCTCGAGCTCTGCAGCCGCTCGGCACGCCGCAGCTCCTTTTCGAGAAAGCGCACGTCCACCTCCGCCAGTCGCTCCTGCGCGCGCGCCTCGGCCAGGGCGGCCCGCTGCTCCTCCGACCGCAGCTCGGCCAGAAGCTCGCCCCGTCGCACGCGCGACTGCTCCACCACGGCGACGCGCGCGAGGGTCCCCGCCACCTCGCTCGCCACGGAGACCTCCGCCCCCGGATAGGTCACGAGCCGGCCCTCGGCGCGGACCGGACCCGGGCCCGAGGAGGCGAGCGCACCGATGGGCGTGGGCGTCCGTGCCGCGGACCTGCGCCCCACCGTGGCGGCCAGCCCGCGCAGGTTCTGCCACTCGAGCACGAGCGCGACGGTGGTCAGAAGCCCGAGGCCGGGGAGGATCCATCGCTTGACCGAACGAGACGTGGCCATGTTCACCCTCACGCTTCGAGACGTCCGTCGGAGATGCGCACCACGCGGTCGGCGAACGCCCGCACCTTGGGGTCGTGCGTCACCACGAGGAGCGCGCCGTTCTCGCGCTTCACGAGCTCGCGAAAGAGCTCGAGCACCTGCGTCCCCACCACCGAGTCGAGATTCGCCGTCGGCTCGTCGGCGAGAAGGATCGTGGGACGTCCGGCGAGCGCGCGCGCCACCGCCACGCGCTGCTTCTGTCCACCGGAGAGGTCCCGCGGGAGGAAGCGCAGGCGGTCGGAGAGCCCGACGGCGTCGAGCGCGCGTTCGGCCTCCTTGCGGGCGGCGCGACCGGTGACCCCTTTGATGTTCAGGGCGAACTCCACGTTCTCGAGGGCGGTCAGCGCGGGAAAGAGGTTGAACTGTTGGAAGACGAAGCCGATGGAGCGCTTGCGGAGCTCGGGCAGCCGCTCGGGGCGGCGCGCGTCCACGCTCTCTCCATCCACCACCAGCGAGCCGCTGGTCGGGGTCAGGATGCAGCCGAGGATGGAGAGGAAGGTGGTCTTGCCCGACCCCGAGGGCCCCTCGAGCGAGAGCACCTCGCCGCGCGCGAGGGTGAGCGAGACGCCCTTCAGCACCTCGACCGGCTCGCGCCCTTCGCGGAAGGTCTTCGTCACGTCGTGCGCTTGAAGTACGCCCATGGCTCGCCTCCGTCAGCCTCGGAAAACCAGCGCGGGATCGATGCCGGCCACCTTGCGAAAAGAGATGAGCGACGCGCCGAGGCACATGAGCACCGTGCCCACGAAGACCAGCGCCGCGAGCTCGTGGCCGATGATCAGCTTCAGGTCCACCTTCAGGACCAGCGGCCGGAGGAGATAGGAAGGGATGGCCCCGAGGACGAAGCCGAAGACGGCGGCGATGAGGGCCTGCCGCGTGAGAATGCCGTAGATGAGGCCGTTGCTGCCGCCGATGGCCTTGACGGTGCCGAACTCCTTGAGGTGCTCCATGGTGGAGGTGTAGAGGGTCTGCGCGACGACCACGACGCCGACCAGGCAACCGAGGAAGACGGTCAGGAACATGTTGAAGCCGAGGCCGGTGTTCACGATCCAGTAATGGCGGCAGCGCGCGGCCCACTCGGCGCTCGTGAGCACGTCGTGGTGCGGCAGGCGGCGCGCGATCTCCGCGCGCACGGCGGCCAGGTCGGCCCCGGGGCCTAGCTTGACGAGGATGAAGGGCGCCCGCCCGCCGAGCATCGTGGGCGAGAGCTGCTGCGCGAGGCGGTAGTCCATGAAGGCGATGGGCGTGGTGGTGAACGAGCGCGCTTCCTGGGTGCGCCCGATGAGCTTCAGGCGCTGGCCCATCACCTCGCGGTACTCGCCGACCTTGAAGGCGCCGAAGCGCTTCGCCGCGGAGTCGTCGAGGAAGAAGTAGCGGCCGCGGCGGAGGTCGCGCACGTCCCCTTCGGCGACCTTCCAGGGGAAGTTCCAGGCGGCGAAGTCCTCGAGGGCGTAGACGGCGGCGGTCTCCTCGGCGCCTGTCGGCAGGGCCAGGTTCATGTAGCCCACGATCAGGTTGTCGGCGCGCGCGACGCCGGGGAGGCCACGCACGCGGTGCACGTGGCTCTCGGGGAAGGCGTGCGGGAAGTCGATCGTTGGCGTGTTCTTGGAGGTGACCCAGAGGTCGGCGCCCAGATGCTCGATGGTGATGGTGGCGTTCTCGAGGATGCCGAAGAAGAGGCCCACCTGGACGAGCACGAGGGTGACGGCGAAGGCCACGCCCGAGACGGTGATCAGGAAGCGCAGCTTGTCGTGGAGGAGGTTCTTGCGCGCCAGGTCGACCATCGGCCTAGGCCTCCTCGCGCAGGAGCGCGCGCAGGTGGATGTCCATCAAGCGCTCGGCGAGGGCCTCGAGCGGGCGCCACGGGACGACCGTGTCCTGCCCCTTGATGATCTGCAGGGCGATGATCCCGTGCAGCGAGCCCCAGAGAAGCTGTACGAGCTCCTCGGCGTCGGTCAGCTCGGGGCGCAGGCGGCCCTGGCGCATCGCCTCCTCGACCGTCAGCTTCAGAAAGGCGTAGCCGTCGTCCCGGGGGTTGCCGAGATGGCAGCCCACCTGCTCGGAGTCGATCGGCGGGTGCGGAGTCATGAACATCAGGCGGTAGTGGTTCGGATAGGCGAGGGCGAAGCGCACGTAGACCTGCCCGAGCTGCCGCATCCGGGCCACGGGGTCGGCGATCGTCGCGAGCGGGAAGAACTCGTGGCTGATGGCCAGGAAGTCCTGCACGCAGAGCTCGCGAAAGAGCGTCTCCTTGTCGGCGAAGTGGAAATAGATCGCCGTCGGGGAGTACTCGATGGCGGCGGCCAGCTTGCGCATGGTCACCGCCTCGTAGCCCTCCTTCACGAAGAGCTCGCGCGCCGCGTCGAGGATCCTCTGCCGGGTGGCCTGCTTCTGGCGGTCGCGGCGTTCCTTGGTGCCCATCGGACTCAACAGCGTTTTAGTTTGTAACGCTGTTAAGTCATATGACGCCGTTTCGTCCGGGTGTCAAGGCGGGTCGTGGGCAGAGGGCGGATCGATGTTTTAGGGCGTGGCCTTGCGCCCACCCGCGAGCTCCGCCGGGCGATACGCGGCACCCCGACGGCGGCCCGCCTTCCAGGTCACGCCGTCGGCGAAGGTCTGCCCGGCGTTGATCGGATATTCCATCTCGGCGAAATCACGGCCCCCCCGAGCCGCCACCTCGGCCTTGAACCCCTTGCCCCGCCGGAGGTAGGGCCGCCGCGCACCACCCTTCACGGGGAAGACGACCTGGATCCCGAGCGCCTCGAGGGAGTCACGGTTCCAGACCGGCCCCTCCTCGGAAACCTGCACCTTGGTCTCGAAGTCCCAGCGGCGACGCCCCTCCTCGAGGGAGAGGCGGCGACGCGTGCCGTCCTTGAGAAAGAGCTCGTAGCGTTCGACGGACACGGCGTCGTCGGCGGCGCTCTCTGCCGTCGGACGGGCCGTGGTCCCGAGCGTCTGCACGACCCAGCTCCCGGCTGCGTGCGGTCGCGCGCTCACCGCGAGCCACTTCTTCCGCCCGTCGGTTCCGACCCGCGTGGCCACGAATTCGAAGAGCCCCACGCCGGCGCTCCAGGGCGTCTCGCCGTAGGAGCCCTGCCGGTTGCGGTAGCGGCTCATGACCTCGAAGCGCACCTCGAGGGGCGTCGTCGGCGCCTCGGGCGCGGCGTTGTCGCTCGCGTGCGCGAGGTAGTGCTGCGCCCCCGCCTCGCTGCGGCGCGTGACCTTGAGCCACATCGAGGCCATCGCCGTCCCGTCGGCCGTCGGCTCATAGTGGGGAAGGTTGAAGCTGGAGGTCATGAGCTGGACCGAGGCCCGCCCATCGCCGGTGTCCACCTTGAAGAGCCCGCAGCCGGGGCGGAAGTGCCCGCGTCCATCGCGCTGCGTCGCGGGAGCGCCAGGAACGCGAGCCACACGGTCCGCTTCGTTCGCGGCAATCGCCACGATCCATCGTGGGAGCTCTTGCAGGAGCGCGGGCAAGGGCATCGCGCCGGCCCGAAGCTGCGTGGCGAGGGCCTGCGCGACTGCATCGTGCACGGCCAGCGCCTCCGAGCGCCGCTCGGGCGTCGACGGCTCGTCGGCGGCCTGCGCAGCCATCGGACGCGCGAACGCGAGCGCGGCCGCCAGCGCGGTGAACAGGGCACTTCGGTACGTCGTCATTTCCGCCTCCTGTCGCGCGCCGCCGATGGGGCACGCTACCGCTCCACCCGAGCTGCGCGAACGTGCCGTCGCCGCGTGGCGAGGGTCGCCGCGCGGCACCTCACGAAGGATCGCGGCCCTAGCGCGGGGCGATATGCAGCTCGTGTGCCGCACGAAGCCGCGGCCCCCGCGCGAATAGCTGCAGCGTTTCAGCGCATCGGCCCGGCCCGCACTGCGCGGCCCTGGCAGGTGGGCCAGTCGGTAGATGCTCGAGGCGCCACGCGGGAGGCGGGGATTGCGCCTCCCTCCCGCAAGGATCACGGGAGCCACTCCCCTTCCATTCCCCTGCGCGCATGCTCAGTACATCCCGCCATGCGCATACATTCCGCGGGCTACGATCCGCCGTCCAGCACTCTACCCCGGTGGGAACGACAGGTGGGAACGACACGGGCCGGTGGGAACGACACGGGCCTGTGGGAACGACGCGGCCCAGAAAGTGGCATCCCGGTTGCTGAGGGAGCTGCGCATGGACCGAGGATTCTCCATAGAACGATCCGCGCGCCGCGGGGTCGCCCGAGCGGCCGCGCTACTCGTGCTGCTCGCAGCGGTCGGGGCGCACGCCAAGACGGGAGCCGGCGCCGAGGGCCTGGTGCGCCTCGGACCGGGCCTCAAGGGCTGGTCGCCGGCCGAGCTGAAACGCTGGGGCTACGTCTACGTCGAGCCGAAGCGCGGCGGACAGCGACCCTACTTCCGGGCCCTGCCCGGTCGAGCCGTCGAAGAGCAACCCGAGCTCGCCGTCGTGCGCGGCCACTACGCCAAGGTCCACGGCCGACGCGTCTACGTGCGGCAGAGCCTTCGCGACCTCGGCGGCTGGCTGCAGACGGACGGCAAGACGCCCGAGGTGCGCAAGGTGCAGCCGGGCACCATCGCGCGCCGGCTGGAGGCGGCGCTCGCCAAGGGCCCTCTGCCCGAGGAACTTCGCGCCGAGACGCGCGCGTGGCTCGACGAAGTCCGACGCGCTCCCGGCGACCCCTCGGCCACGCTCTTCGCCTCCACCAAGCGCCCCGAGGCCGGATGGTTCGAGAAGGACAGCGTCGACTTCCACGTCTACGAAGACGGTGCGGCGGTCGGCCACACGGCCATGGACCCGGCGAACCCGACGGTCCGCGTCCGCACCTGGCGCCAGTACAGCGTGCTGAGCGAAGGCCCCCTCGCGGGCTACATCCTCGAGAAGCGCGGCACCTTCCGCACGCAGGACGTGAAGAGCCCCGGCGGCGCCACCTGGGCCATGGAGCTCACGGGCTCGGGTGAACGCTACGTCGTTCGCTCGAGGGACGGTCGCACGCCCCTGCTCGACCTCGCCAAGGACGAGTACCTCCGCAGCGCGCGCAAGCCCGAAGCCGCCGCCGCGCTCGCGCAGCGCCTGGCCGCGCTGGTCGACGCGCCGACTGCCCCCGCCGTCGCCCCGAGCAGCTCCTCCGCCGCCCGGGTACGACCGCGCGGCCTGCGCGCCTTTCTGTCTTCCATGGCGCGCCTGCTGCACCTCGCGCGCTGAGCGCCGCTCGCACCGCGTACCAGAGAAGGTAAGCTCGACGGAGGCGAAGGGAGGCCCCGCCCATGCTGCTCCTCGACACCTTCAAGGCGCTCGTCGCCCCGCTGCGCCTGCGCACGCGTAGCCTCGGGCTGCTCGTCGCGTACCTCCTCCTCGCCGGGCTCATCCTCGGCCTCGTCGGCACGCTCCTGCAGGGGCACGGTCTAGCGCTGCGCGCCGCTCTCGCCGGGTACCTCCTCCCCGAGAGCTACCGCTTCGCGGGAAACCTCCTCGTCGAGCACCTCGTGAAGAGCCAGGCCCGCGCGGTGCTCGTCAACGCCGTCGCCTCGGGCGCGCTGCTCCTCGTCTCGCTGCTGCTCTTTCCGCTCAAGGAGAGACTCTCCGCCGCCTTCGAGCGCGACGCCGTCCTCACCGGCAAGGAGGGCCACGAGCTCCCGCTCTGGCGCCAGGGGTTCGAGGAGCTCAAGCTCGTCCTCCTCTACCTCACGGCGCAGATGCTGATCTTCTGGGTGGGCTACGATCCGAGCCCGCTCCGCAAGGATCTCGCCACCTGGGCCAGCTACGGCTTCCTCGTCTTCACCTTCGCCGTGGACTTCCTCTCGCCGCTGCTGCAGCGCCACGGCGTGACCTACGCGCGCCTCTTCGTCGTGCTCCTCAAGCGCCCGCTCGCCGCGCTCCTCTTCGGCGCCTTCTTCGCCTCTCCCACCATCGTCCTCGCGCTCTGGGTCGGCCGCGACGCCTCGCTCCCCGTGACCGACGGCGTGCTCGTGCTCTTCGGCGCCAACGTGCTCGCCATGTCGTGGGCCGTGGTCTCGGGCACGCGCCTCGCTGCCGCGCTCCTCCCGGTGGCCGAGGCGACGCCCGTCCCGCCGCGCGCGCTCCGCCTCCTCGCGCTGCTCGCGGTCCTCGCCTGCTTCGCTTGGAACGCGACCACCTTCACGCAGCTCGGCCTGGCGCTGCACCACAAGAGCCAGATCCTGAAGTGCGTCTACCGCCCCGACTGGTCCTCCTTCGCGCTGGACCTGCCCAAGTCCGGCTCCGGCTGGGTGAGCACCGCCCTCCGCGCCGCGCGCGCCCTCGTGAGCGGCAACGTGGAGCTCGGCGCGCAGCTCACGGTGGCGATCGAGAACCCGACCCCCTACGACGTGGTGCTCGAGAAGAACCGCCTCGAGCTCGCGCACGCCGGCACCCACGTCGGCAGCACGCAGCTCAGTCCCGTCCGCCTCCCCGCGGGCCAGACGGTCACGCAGCGGCTTCGCCTCACGCTGCGCCTGAACCCCGCCGTGCTGGCCAAGGGGCGCGAGCTGCTGCGCGACGCCTGGCAGCTCACCCTCTGGCTCGAGATCCGTCCGGGCTTCGAGTTCCCGCTCTACCTGCGCAGCCCGACCTGAGGCACCGTCCCGAAGCAAGCTGATCGGGTTGTGGTGGTCGAGGCGCGCGGCGGACGCGAACGCGCTCCGTCAGTTCTTGCGAATCACGGGCAGGTAGACGCGGTAGTCCTTGCAGCCCCCGGCAGGCCGGCGCTCGAGGAGGAGCGGCTCGAAGCTGGCGGGGATCGACTCGCCGAGGACGAGCGGGGCGCCGAGCTTGTCGTAGAGCGCGACCGCGTCGGGTGGCGTGGGCAGGGGCTGGACGCCGAGCGCCGCGTCGTTCGTGAAGTACGCGCGATACTCGAGCTCCCCCTTGCAGAAGCGGTACCCCTCCACAACCCCCGAGCCCACGGACCCCACGTAGGTCGCCCCCGCGAGCGTGTTCGCGAGAAACGAGACCGCCGTCGCCGGCGAGACGCCGTTCACCTCGTTGAGCAGCCCCGAGCAGCGCCACCCGGGCGCGTCGAGCGTGTACCAGACGGAGCCGAGGAGCCCGAGCGCCCAGGTCCTGAGATAGAGGCGCCAGGCCTCGTTGGCGGCGTTCTGCACGATCGGCTCGCTGAGCTGGCAGCTGTCGCTCACGATCAGCCCGCCCTCGTTCATGAGCAGCGGGCGGCTCGACTGGTACTGCCCCATCAGGCGGCGCAGGTAGTCGGTCTTGCCGTGGAGCACGCCGAAGGGCCCCCACGCCGCGGCGGTGCGCTGGAAGTCCTTCCCGAGGCTGTTGAAGTAGGCGTAGCTGTGGAAAGCCAGGATGTCGAAGAAGCGCGCGCCCTGCCGAACCTCCTCCTCAAGGACGCCCTGGATGAAGCGGGGGTTCGTCCCCGCGTTGCCGTTCGCGCACGCGCCGCCGGGATCGTTGTCGCAACCGAGGAGGATGCCGCCCGAGAGCACCTTCGCCGTCGGGTCCGCGGCCTTCACCTCCTCGCTGAAGGCCTTGAGGAAGCGCGCGTAGTACTCGCCGCCGTAGTTCTCCTGCGTCAGCTCGCCCCAGCACCCGTAAGGAGAGGTGGCGCCGAGCAGGTCGTAGGCCGCGTCGGGCTCGTTCCAGAGCTCCCAGTACCTCACCCAGGGCTTGTAGCGATTCACGGCGGCACGCACGAAGGCCCGAAACGCCGCCTCCTGGCTCGCGTCGATCGGGCCGCAGAGCTTCCCCTCGCGGCCGGGCTGCCGCGCCCAGACCGGCGTGCCGAAGATGTAGACGGCGGGCAGGTTCTGTTCGGCCATCGCGGCGATGTCGGAGTCGTTGGCCGCCTTCCAGGCGTACGTCCCCGGGGTGGCCTCGATGAGGTCCCAGCGCAGGTGGTAGCGCATCCACGAGAGGTTCATCGCGCGGGCCTGGGCGATCACGTTCGGCAGGTGCGCCGGCTGCGCGCCGAAGACCGACGGCGAGGTGCCCGAGGGGGAGCTCTTGCCGCGCAGCTCGTCGGGGCCTTCCCCCGGAGCGTGAGCCGCACAGGCGGCGAGGTGAAGCACCGAGGCGAGGACGAGCGCGGCGCCCGCGTTTGCGCGACGCACGGGACTGGATCGATACGGCATGGACCACCTTCCGTCGGGAAGGCGCGGAGCAGGTCCTGTGCCAACAAGTGCTGGACGCGGGGGCGCGCGGGCTTTCAAGCCGTTGCGACGGGAGTGCCGTCTCGGATGCGCACCGGGGATGCGCGCCACGGCGCCTCCGGTCTCGCGATTTCGAAGGAGCGCCCGGCGCGGGCCGCGCTACTTCTTGCCGCTCACAGCCTTGAAGATCCCGCCCACGATCGCGGTGAAACCGCTCAGGGCGCTCCGTCCGTCGCGACTGCCCTTCGCGTGGTCCCGGTACCACCGGAACGACTTCTCGCTGTCGTAGCCCATGACGCGGAGCTGGCGTTCGGTCCGCTTGTGGCCGGTCAATCCCAGAAAATGGAAGAAGCCCTTCGTATCGCCATCGTCTCCCTGGCCCCTGGCGCTCGCGGCGGTCGCGGCGAAGACCAGGCACACGATCACGAGGACGAACGAGACGAGACGCGTGGCCGCGCCATTACGTGCACGCATGGACGTACTCCTTGTCAGCGGTGGTGGATAGACGAAGCGCATAGCACGACCCATGCCACGGCCTGGCGCACCCTCGCCGCCAAGGATTCGCAGACCTACGCGTGAAACAGCGCGGCAAACCCGACCAGCGCGTCTGCCGGACCGGCCACTGCACAAGCCCCACGCACTGGCGCTGCGGTCACACGAGCCCCGCGCGCCGGCCCGCCGCCCCCTGACGTGGCGTATGGAGCCACCGCGATCGCGTCTTTTCGTGTGCACTCCGCCGCGCAACCCCACCAATTGCTGCCTCCAGAGCCTGCGCGGGCTTGGCACTTCCCTTGCTGATAGCCGGCATCGTCGTTCTGTCCCGCAAGGAGCCGATCCATGCGCCATACGAAATCCCGTCTCTGCCGACGCGCGTCCGTCGTCGCCGCGACTCTCAGCCTCGGGGCCGCCCTGCTCGTCGTCCGCCTCGACGAGCCGGCCGCCCTGGCCAAGACCGGCCAGCAGACCGAACCGAGCCGCCCGCACCGCGCTCGCCCGCCGCGCGTCGTCGTGCGCCCCGTGCAGACCTTCGTGGGCCCCCACGCCGAGCTCTATCGCCGCGTGGCCGCGGTCCGCACCGGCCAGGAGTGGCTGGCCCTCCCCGAGGCCGACCGGAAGGAGATCCTCGGCGACCCCTGGTACCACGTGGAAGCGGGCAACCTGAGCCACCCCGCGAACCTTCGGAAGACCGAGTCGCTCGCGCTCGACGAGATCCGCGAACCGCGCATGCGCGCCTTCGCCCAGCTCATGCGGGACACGCTCCTCGATCAGTTCGGCGAGCCGGAGACCGACCCCTACTATGCCGACGGCCCGCTCAGCGCCACGGCGGAGCTCGTCTACCTCGACAGCGGTGAGCTCCTCGGCGGCTGCCTCCGTCTCCGCCAGGAGCTGATCTTCGACCATCAGGACCGCGAGCCGTGCGGGAACTACCAGCTCTCGGGCACCTTCCAGGCCACTCCCGCGCAGGCGGGCGGCCACCTCTTCCGCAACCTCGGCGCGACGCTCATCGGCGGCGGCGACTACTGGGAGTACGACCACTAGAGCGTCGCCCGCAGCGCGTCGAACCCGTAACGCCCCTCCTCAGGAGTCCTGACCATGCGCACCGCACACTCTCTGCTCGCGCGACGTGATCTCGCCTCGCGCCTCGCGCTCTTCGCGCTGCTGGCCGCGTCGGCTTTCGCACCGGTCGCCTCGGCGAAGCACGGTGCGCTCACCCCCGCCGAGCGCGCGGCCGCTCGCGCCAAGGCGCCCTTCGGACACCGCATCACGCGGCTCCTCGCCGAGCGCCGCCCCGAAGGGGTGAAGATCTACTACCACCTGGATCTCGACGGGGTCGCGAGCGCGATGGCCATGGCCCACTTCCTCAAGCAGAAGGGAGTCTCGCGCTTCGAGTTCCAGGGGATCGAGTACGGCGGCGAGGAGTACACCGTGAGCGGCCCCAAGGCCGGTTGGCTCTCGGTGCTCGTGGATTTCGCGCACGGCAAGCCCTTCATGGACGTGCACACGGACCACCACGACCGGCAGACCGGAACCGCGAAGGAGCGCTCCTTCGTGAAGGGGCCGAGCAACGCCACGTACCTCTCGGGTCTCGACCCGCGCCAGGAGGCCTTCGACGCCACCGACCGCCAGGTCATCGACATGGTGGACAGCGCGGGCTACGCCGACCGCTTCACGCCGGCCGAGGTGCGGCGCTTCCTTTTCCGCGCGGCGCCGGACCAGGGAGTTACCGCGAATCGCCTCGCGCTCGGGCTGGTCACGAACAAGCTGCTCCTCGCCGCGAAGGGCAAGCAGGTGGACGGCCAGGCGCTCCCGAACGTGCTGCTGGGGCGCCTCGTCGCCGCAGACCGCCCGTCGCTGCGGCGCCTCTACGTCGAGCTCCGCCGGCTGGGCCGCGAACAGGAGCTCGAGACGCCCGAGCGGCTGCAGGAGAAGGGAGACACCTACGTCGTGGACGAGCGCGCGCGCATTCTCGAGCCGGACGCGGCGCGCATCCCGACGCTGGAGGTCGGCCAGTCGATGCGGCTCGGCAACGTGGCCGTGAAGTACGGTGCCAAGCTCAACTGGCGACAACACGCCTACGACCGCTACGTGGCCTTCGACCTGCACCCCGAGGCGCAGTTTCTCTGCGTCGGGTGGCCCATGGGCCTCGTGCAGGCCTCCGTGAACGCCTTTCTCGGCCGGCGGAACCCGCAGGCCCTCGGACAGATCCTCCTCGGTCCGGGCGGCGTGCTGAGCGCCTACGAGGCCGAGCTGAAGGCCACGCAGGTCTCCCTCGGCCGCATCAAGCAGGTCTCGGAGCGGGAGCTCCGCGATGCGCCGGCCGACGCGCTCGGCTTTCGCTTCTCCGACTTCGTCGGCAAGTTCGCCGGGCGCGCCAAGATCAACGGCCTGAGTAGGGCGGTGGGGACGGGCCGCCTCGCCACGCTGCGTGCGGCCTGCGACAAGCGCTACAGCGACCTGACCGAGGAGGATCGCGCGCTCCTCGACTCCGTATGGGTCAGTGGCTGGGACGTGGTGCGCGCCGAGTCGGGAGGCCACCCGAACATCGCGCAGATCTCGGGGCTCAGCTTTCTGCCGCACGACTTCCGCGGCGGCACGGCGGCCTTCGTCAAGGAGCTGATGGGCTCGGTCGCCGGCCGGCTGCGCGACGCGACGCTCGAGCCACGGCTGTAGGTCCGCGGACGGCCGAGAGGGGCCGCAACGGATCGGCCGCTACAATGAGCAGGTGATTCCGCGCCGGGCCCTATAAGATGAGCGGAATGCGCCGCTCGACCTCGCGCCCCCACGTCCTCCCTTCTCTGTCTCCTCAGTCCTGGCTGCCGCTGGCTCTCCTGCTCGCCGGGTGTCCGGGCTCGTCCACCGTCCCGTCAGTCGATTCGGGGGGGTCGGGGCTGCCGGGCGATGCGGGACCTCGCACTGACGACCAGCGTCCGCCGACCGAACTCGATGCGCGAGGCGCGGACCGCGGCTCGCCGGTCGATGGCGGTGGCGGCGGGACCTTTCCGGTGCGCTACGAGACCTCGGGCATCGCACTCGTCAGTCAGGCGCCGATCACTGTCTCCGGCGTCACGCTCAACACGGCCTTCTATAGGAACACGCGCTACCGCTGCGGCAAGCAGGGGCATTTCACCTTTCTCGTCGTCGAGCTGGCCTCGGTCACCGGGCAGAAGAAGCCGCTCTGGGTGCTGATGCACGGCGGAGGGGTCGGCTACTACGAGAAGGGGGGCAAGTACGTGGGGGGCGAGGCCGCGAACCTCGAGGAGGGGGCGACCGAGCTGCGCGGCGTGCTGGAGCAGCACGTCGGCCCCGCGGGGACGAAGAAGACGATCGCCGCGGGGCGCCTCAAGGCCGGCTACCGCTTCCTCATGCCCTCGATGTGCGATCACGACCTCTATGGCGGAATGGGGAACGTCTATCCGAATAACCCGAACGGCACGCCTCCGGACACGGTGGACGGCCTCCGCGCCACGATGGCGGCGATCGACTTCACCGCGCGCGGCAGCGGCGCGCTCAAGGGCTATCCGACGAGTCAGATCTTCCTGCACGGCACGAGCGCCGGCTCGGCAGGGGCCTACATCGTGGCGCATGCCTTCGAACGCGGCGGTGTGCGCCTGAACGGTGCGCTCCTCGACGCCTATCTCGTCTCCGCGCGCACCGAGGACCTCTTCGGCACCGGCTGCACCCCGCAGGAGAAGGGCGCCGTGAACGACGGGACCACCTTCTCCTTCAAGGCCGTGATCGACAAGATCGGCCCCTTCGTCGGGGACAAGAGCCTCTTCGCGGAGCGCACGGTGGGCTCGACGGGGCACGTCCCGCTTTTCGACCTCGTGGGCCAGGGCGACGTGCACTGCTGCGGACAATCGCCCGTGGTCCCCGCGGCCAAGGCGGCCGGCGCGACCAACAACTGCCGCTACGTGCACGAACTCCTCGCGCAGGCCATGGACAAGCGGCCGGCGAGCGAGCACCTCGCGCACCTCGTGGTGGACTCGAACGCCCACGTGCTCACCCCTTCGGAGGGCACGCACCAGACCGCGCTGCAGGCCTGGCTCGACGCGATCCTGGCGACGAACCCGCCGGCGCCCTGGCCGTAGCCAGTCCCCGGGCCAACCCAGCAGCTGGCCGGCCGTCCGGATCTCCGGCTCGTCTCGCGATGCTCGGGTCGGTGCCGCGCAGAACTGCAAGCTGGCCATACATGACGGCCGATCGCCGTCGATGGAGGGAATACCGGGAGGGCAAATCTCCGTGGGGCTGTGGCGGGAACGGGAGATGAAGAGCAACGTCCTCATCGTGGACGACCAGCCCGAGAACCTCGTCGCCATCGACGCCATTCTCGCGCCTCTCGGAGAAACGGTCTTTTCGGCCGGGTCCGGAAAGGAGGCCCTGAGGCTCGTCCTCGACCAGGACTTCGCGGCGATCGTGCTGGACATCCGGATGCCGGGGATGGACGGCTTCGACACAGCGAGCCTCATCCGCGGACGGGCCAGGTCCCAGGCCACCCCCATCCTCTTCGTCTCTGCCATGAATGCCGACCGGGAGGCCTTGCTCGCGGGCTATCGCCTGGGCGCCGTCGAGTTCGCGTTCAAGCCGCTGGACCCGGAGGTGTTGCGGTCGAAGGTCGCGGGGTACGTGGAGCTGCATCGGCTGAAGCAGCGCGCCGCGGCGCACGAGCGGGACCTGCGCGGGCTGTTCGTCAACAACGCCGACGGCACCCTCGTGGTGGACGCCGGCGGGACGATCGCCTTCGTGAATCCCGCGGCAGAGCGGCTCCTGAACCGGAGCGCCGAACAGCTGCTACGTACCCCCTTTGCGTTTCCGATGCGTGGCGACCAGCCGGCCGAGATCGAGATCCCGCAGGCTCGGGGCCTCCCGCGGTCCGCCGAGATGCGGGTCGTCCCCACGACGTGGGAGGACAAGAGGGCCTGGGTCGTGTCGCTGCGGGATGTCACCCACCTCAAGCAGGCCGCGCGCTGGGAGCGTTTGACGAGCGACGTGCTCGCGCTCCTGAACGCCCCCGACAGCGAGACGGAGGCGCTTCGCGGCGTGCTGCAGCTCGTGAAGGACTGCTTCGGCATCGAGGCCGTGGCCCTCCGCCTCCGGGCCGGGGAGGACTTCCCCGTCGGTGAGGCGATCGGCTTTCCGGAACATCTTCCGCGCACGAATTGCCCGTTGTTCCTGCGCGACGCGCAGGGGGTCATCGTCCGCGACGCGAAGGGGAACCCGGTCCCGGTCTGCCTGTGCGGCCAGGTCATCGGTGGGGGGGCCGCCCCGCGGGCTCCTCGCTTCACGGAGGGGGGCAGCTTCTGGCGCAACAGCTCCGCCGAGCGCTGGGCCTCGATCACCGAGGGTGGTCTACAGGATCGCGCGTGTTCCAGCTGCCGCGGCGAAGGGTACGAGTCCATCGCGCTCATTCCCGTGCACGCGGGTACGCAGAGCCTCGGGCTCTTGCAGCTCGTCGACAGTCGGCGATACCTGCTCACGCCGGAGATGATCCTCTTCCTCGAGGGACTCTGCGCGCGCGTCGGGGCGGCGCTTGCGCGCGGCAGGGCCGAGGCCGCGCTGCACGACAGCGAGAAGAGATACCGAGAGCTCTTCGAGTTCAACGAAACCCTGCTCCGAAGCCTCCCGTTCCCCATGGAGATCGTCGACCACGAGGGGCGCGTCCTCTTCACGAACGAGCGGTTCCAGCAGTTGACCGCTTCGTGGCAGCCAGGAGAGCGGCGCTGGGCGCGCACCGCCGACACGCAGCACCCCCGCGAGGGCCGTCCGGGCGAGCTTGGACTAACCATCGGTCAGAGCACCTCGCTGGAGGTTTCCGACCTCTATGGAGGGAGGACCTTCGAGATCCTCTACACGGGCATAACGTTCCAGGACCAACCGGCAGTCCTGGAGATCTTTCGCGACGTGACCGAGACGAGGCGGCTGCAGGCGCAGCTCGCCCAGGCAGACCGGCTCACGACGATGGGAACCCTTGCCGCGAGCGTGGCCCACGAAATCAATAACCCCCTGTCCTTCGTGCTCTGCAACATCCAGACGATCTCCGAGGAGCTGCCCGAGCTGACCGAGGCCATGCGGAGGTGTCACCGCGCCTTGTGCTCCCACACCGACCCCGACACGGTCCGGGACCTGCTCGGAGCCGGCGAGGAGTTCTTCACGCCGGAGAGGCTCGGCGACGTCGCCGAGCGGGTCGGGGATGCCCTGTCGGGAACGCTCCGCATCCGGGAGATCGCACGAGGGCTGGGGACCTTCTCGCGAGTGGAACGAACGGAGCTCGCACCGGTCAGCCTGCACCAGGCCATCGAGCACGCGATCACCCTGGCGTTCAACGAGATCAAGTACCGGGCGCGGCTGGTCAAGGACCTCGGTTCGCCACCCATGGTCCTGGCCTCGGACGGCAAGCTGTCGCAGGTGTTCCTGAACCTGCTTCTCAACGCCGCACACGCCATCGATGAGGGTCGCGTCGAGCAGAACGAGATACGGATCCGGACCTGGACCGAGGGGGACGAGGTCCTTGCCGAGGTGAGTGACACCGGCAAGGGCATCGCGAACGAGCATCGGGGAAAGATCTTCGAGCCCTTCTTCACCACCAAGGGCGTTGGCGCCGGGACGGGCCTCGGTCTGTCGATCTGCCGCGCCATCATCACGGGCTTCGGCGGAGAGATCGGCTTCACGAGCGAGCTGGGCCAGCGGACGCGTTTCCGGATTCGGCTCGCGCGGGCACCTGACGACTGGAGAGCGCCGCACGAGGCCGAGCCGGAGAAGACTCGGGCCCAGCCGACGATCCGGGGGCGGATTCTCGTCGTGGACGACGAGGCCGGGGTCCGCGCGGCCATCGTACGTATCCTTCAAGGAGAACACGAGGTGCTCACGGCGTCCTGCGGGCAAGAAGCCCAGGCGCTCTTGCGAAGGGATCGCGGGTTCGATCTCGTCTACTGCGACCTGATGATGCCCGCGATGTCGGGAATGGAGCTGCATGCCTGGCTGGCGGCCGAGGACGCGGCTCTCGCCAGACACGTCGTCTTCGTCACAGGCGGTGCGTTCACCCCGGGAGCCTCGGAGTACCTCGCCAAGGTCGGCAATCTCCGCGTGGACAAGCCCTTCGACCGGGTGGATTTCGTGAAGCTCACGAGGAGCCTCGTTCTGGCCGCTAAGGGGAAGTCCGCCCGCTGAGGCCCTCGCGGACACCCTCAGCTGCGCACGAACTCGGTTGCGATTGATGTCTGTGCTCTGTTCATTCACAACGCTTTCGTTCACAGCACGTCACCGGTTCAACCCGGCGCGCGAGGAGTGCCCATGCCGCGCAGTTCAACACCTTCGGGGTACCGAAGGAGGACCTGCCTCCGAAGAGCGACGGCCCACTCGAAGACGCCGTCTGGGGCTTCGGCGCGCCCTACGACCCGCACCCGCTGTACGCCCAGGTGAAGCCCAAGACGACGGCGGACGAGAGATTCGTGCCGGCGCTGCCGGTGATCTCCTCCGTCTCCCCTGACCTCTATATCTCTGCGCTCATCCGCCTTCCGCCAGCCGGCACGACCGTCGACGACCCGACAAAGTACATGAACACCGCGAGCGGCATTGAGCCGGCCTGGAACGATGCCGGCCGGAGCGCGAGTGACCTCGGCCCCGCGGTCCGTACCGACGCCGGCGTGCCGCCCATGCCCGACGCCAACGGGTCCCTCCAGGGCGATACGGGGACAGGGAAGGTGGTAATTGGCTCCTTCGCTCGGAGGCTCGATACCGGGGGCGACGAGGCTGAAGGGGCCTCGGGGCGATGGAGGACGAAGGGGCTTGACTTGTAGTAAGTAAGTGCTTACTGTCTATATCTGTGACACCCTCTCGTCGAACCTCCGAGATGCGCCAGGTCGAGCTCGTGGACGCGGCGCTGCACCTCATCGCCACGCGCGGGATCGCCGCGCTCACCACGCGGAAGCTCGCCGAGGCCGTGGGCCTCACGACCGGGGCCATCTTTCGGCACTTCGTCACGCTCGACGCCCTGCTCGAGGCCGTCGTGGTGCGCGTGGAGGCCGTGCTCGCCGGGACCTATCCGTCGAGCGAGCTGCCTCCGCTCGAGCGCCTCGAGCGTTTCGTCGAGGCGCGCAGCACCGCAGTAGGCCAGCACCTCGGGATCCTGCGGCTCGTCCTCTCCGAGCAGTTCCTGCTCGCGCTTCCCGACCAGGGCTCGGCGAGGCTCACCTCCTGCGTGGAGCAGACACGCGCGTTCGTCTCCGCCTGCGTGCGCGAGGCCCAGCGGGACGGTTCCGTCCGCAACGATCTCCCCGCCGAGGCCCTCTCCGCCGTAGTGCTCGGCACGACGCAGCTCCTGGCTCTCGCCGGCGCGAATCCCGGGCTGCAGGGGGCCGACTCGCGCGCCGTGGCGCGGGCCCTCTCGCTGTTGCTGCGGCCGATGCAGGCCGAGGCGTCCCCGAGCCCCCGCGGCCCGGCGAAGAAACCGCGTATCCGCGCCCCGAAGAAGGTGAGGTAGCCCGTGACACCCTCGAACCTCCTCCGTCGCCTGCTCGACCTCCTCCGGCGTGCCCGATGGCTGCTGCTGCTCGGTGCAGCCGCCTTCGCCTTGCTCTGGTTCCGCGTCCTCGCCCCGGTACCCGTCGAGCGCGCACGTCTCGAGCGTGGCCTCGTGGTGAAGGAGGCCTTCGGTCGCGGGCTGGTCGAGAGCCAGCGCGAGGCCGCAGTGGGCTTCGACCTCGTGGGCCGGCTGAGTCAGGTGCTCGTCGAGGAGGGCACGCGCGTGAGCCTCGGCCAGGAGCTCGCCCGGCTCGAGACGAGCCAGGCCCTCGCCGACCTGCGCTCGGCACAGACGGGGATCTCGGCGGCACGCTCCTCGCTGGAGCGCCTCGCCGCCGAGGAGGAGCGCGCTCGAGCCGTCCTCGCCGCCGCCGAGCGCGAGGCGGCGCGCACGCAGGCCCTGTTCGCCTCGGGTGCCATCGGTGGCCAGGCGCGCGACGACACGAAGGACCGACTACGCCTCGCCCGCGCCGACCTGGACCGGGTGCTCGCTCAGCGCTCGGAGGCCACGCGTGGCATCGACGTGGCCCGGGGAGGCGCCGAGCAACGCCGCGTGGCGATGGTCCGCGCCACGCTCCTCGCCCCCTTCGAGGGCCTCGTCACGCGACGCCTGCGCGAGCCCGGCGACACGGTGACCATCGGCTCGACGGTCCTGCGCCTCGTCGACACGAACCGCGTGCACGTCAGCGCGGCTGTGGACGAGACGGTCCTCTCCGAGCTCGCGGTCGACCAGCCGGCGACGATCCACTTTCCGGGAAGGAGCGATGCCATCTCGGGCAAGGTGACCCGCATCTCCTGGGAAGCGGACCGCCAGACCCACGAGATAGAGGTCGAGGTCACGCCCGATCGCCTGGCGCAACGCGTGGCGATCGGCCAGCGCGCCGACGTGCGCATCGAGCTCGCGCGCAAGGCCCGCGTGCTACGCCTGCCGCTGCGCATGCTCCAACGCGACGCCGAGGGGACCTTCGTCTATGTCGATCGGGGCGGGCGGATCGCCACCCTCCGGCCGAAGCTCGGCGTGACCGGGAAGGACCACGTCGAGGTGCTCGCGGGGCTCGCCGAGGGTGAGATCGTGCTCGCCGCCGCCTCCCCGGCCGGTCGTCTGCCCCTCGGTCGCCGCTGGAGGACGCCGTGAACCTCGCACTCCGCGACGTGCGCCGACATCTACCGCGCTTCCTCGGCACCGCGGGCGGCCTCGGGCTCCTCCTAAGCGTCGTAGTCGCGATGCAGGGGATCTACGCCGGGATGGTGGACGACGCGACGATCCTCACGCGGGCCATGCGCGCGGACCTCTGGGTGGTCCAGCGCGAGACCCGTGGCCCCTTCGCCGAGGCGTCCCGGCTCGACCCGAGCATCGAGGCGCGCGTCGCCGCCGTACCCGGCGTGCGAAGCGCCCGCCCCTACACCTACCAGCTCATCCAGCGCGAGCGCGACGGCAAGGTGCTGCGTATCGCTCTCGTGGGCCTCGGCTGGCCCGACGACGCAGGCCAGGCGCTTCCACTCGTCCGCGGTCGGCCGCTCTCGCAGGGGCACGGCGAGCTGATCCTCGACGCGTCGCTCGGGCTCGAGCTCGGCGAGACCCTCACCCTCGCCGGCGAGCCCTACCGCGTGGTGGGGCTGACGCGTAACGCGCTCACCTCGGGCGGCGACTCCGTGGCCTTCATGAGCGCCGCCGATGCGCAGCTCGTGGCCTACGACCAGCCGGCCGAGGCCACGCTCCTCGAACGGCAGCGCGTCGTCGAACGCCTGCGCCGCACCGACCTCGGCCGCGGACAACCGGCGCTCGAGGACCTGCTCACCGACCCGAGGTGGCGCGCCCCCGCACTGGCCGCCCCGCCGCTGGCCGCCGTGCTCGTCGAGACCGCGCCGCACCAGCGCGACGAGGTGCGCGAGGTGCTCCGCCGCTGGGGAGACGTCGCCGTCTACACGCAAGACGAGGAGGAGGCCCTGCTCCTCGGCGGCGTGGTGCAGCGCGCGCGGCTGCAGATCGGGCTCTTCACGGCCATCCTCACGCTCACGGCGGCGGTGATCGTGATGATGGTGATCTACAACCTGACCCTCGAGAAGACCCACGACCTGGCCGTGCTCAAACTGATGGGCGCGCAGCGCCGGCGCCTGCTCGGGCTCGTCTTGCAGCAGTCCTGGCTCCTCGGCGCCCTCGGCTACGCGGTGGCCTACCTCATCGGGGACCTGGCCTTTCCGGCCTTCCCGCGCCGCGTGCTCATCACGCCGACGATATCCGTCGTCGCGCCGGTGGTGACCCTCGCCATCGTCACCCTGGCGAGCATCCTCGGGGTGAGCCACGTGATGCGCATCGACCCCGCGCGAGCGCTGGAGGGCTGACCATGCGCGACGCGCTCCAGGCCATCGGCCTGACCAAGACCTACGGCAGCGGGGCCAACGCGGTGACCGCACTCGACGACGTGAGCCTCACCCTCGCACGCGGCACGGTGTCCGCCCTGCTCGGTCCGAGCGGCGCGGGAAAGTCCACGCTTATCAAGGCGCTCGGCTTCGTCTCCCCCGCTCAGCGCGGCGAGGTCTTCTTCGAGGGTCGGCGCGTCGTCAAGGATGGCGTCCCGCTCGCCGACCTGCCGCGGCTGCGACGGCACCACCTCGGCTTCGTCTTCCAGAAGGCGAACCTCACCTCGTTCCTCACCGCGCGCGAGAACGTGGAGATCGCCTGCGAGCTCGGGGAGAAGCCCCACGGTCGGCAGCGCGCCCGGGAACTCCTCGCCTACCTCGAGGTCGGACACCGCGAGCGCGCGTACCCGGAGACCCTGAGCGGCGGCGAGCAACAGCGCGTGGCCATCGCTCGCGCCCTGGCCAACGAACCGTCGTTGATCCTCGCCGACGAACCGACCGCGGCGCTGGACAGCCTGCGCAGCCGCCTGGTGATGGAGCTCTTCCGTAAGGTAGCGCACGAGCGGGGGACAGCCGTGCTCGTGGTCACGCACGACCACCGGGCGCTCGACGTCTTCGACGCGCTCTACGAGATGGAGGACGGCCGGATCCGGCGCGCCGAACACCCTGCCGTCGTCTCTGCCGTCCACCCGCCGGCACCGCGCTGATTCCCGCCGCTTGCCCGGCGCCGCCGGACACTCCTTTGCATGGTCCAACCGGTGCTAGGCTCCGGCGCATGCCCAGCCGACGGTCAATCTCCACCCTGCTCCCCGCGCTGCTCCTTGCCGCCTGTCCGGGTAGCGGACCCGGCACCACCGACAGCGACAGCGGCGTCGGCACCTCCGATGCCGGCTTGCACGATCTCGGCCCTTCGACGGACCGCGGCGCGGCCGATCTCGGTCGATTCGACGCCCGCGTGGTGCGGACCTTCGACGTCGTGATCGTTGGCGCGGGGACGGGCGGGACCGCCGCCGCGATCCAGGCCGCCCGGATGGGGGCGAGGGTGGCGCTCCTCGAGGAATCAACCTGGGTCGGGGGCCAGGCCACGAGCGCCGGGGTCTCCTCGATGGACGTGAGCTCCGCGCGCGAAGCGGACTACGGGCTCTACAAGGAGCTCATCGACAGGGTCCGCACGCACTACGCGGGGCTCGGCAAATCGATCAGCACCTGCTACTGGTCCGGCGACTCGCAGTGCTTCGAGCCGCGCGTCGGGAAGGACAAGCTTCTCGAGCTCTTGCGTGCGGCGCCCTCCGGCAAGGGCTCGCTCGAGCTCTTCACCCAGGTTTCGGTCGCAGCCGTGCTGAAAAGCGGGCAGGCCGTGACCGGCGTCCGCACCTCGGGTGGAGAGATCTTCCAGGCCAGGGTGCTCGTCGACGCGACCGAGCACGGCGACCTCTTGCCGCTCGCCGGGGTACGCTACCGCGTGGGCAACGCGACGAGCGACGCGCCGAACGCCGCGGCCTGCCTTCAGGACCTCACCTATGTGGCGATCGCCAAGAAATACCCGAAGGGCCTCCCGACGGGGCTGGCCTTTTCGTCGGCCCCTCCGGGCTATGCCGAGGCCAAGCCGCACTTCGAGCGCGTGATCAGGAAGGGGGGGACGAGCTGGTTCGGGCTTGCCCCGTACTACCCGTACGACGCGGTGACGCACGCGGCCTACCGCGGCACCCCCGATTCGACGGGCGCCGGCAGCTATACGGCCGCGAACGCCGCGACGAGCGCCGCGATTACCAAGACCGGCATCAACTGGGCCAACGACCATCCCGCGCTGAACCTCTACAACCCGGCGCCCGGCGTGACCAACCCGACGCTTCCCGTGCGCTACCTCGAGGACCGCACCTACCGCGCGCAGGTCGACTGCGAGGCGCGGCTTAAAACGCTCCAGTTCCTCTACTACCTGCAGACCGACCTCGGGGAACCCCTCTGGTCCGTCGCCAACGACGAGGGCTACGACCCCGCCCCCTGTCCGAACATCCCCGCCGCCTTCAGGAGCCTCGAGCGGCACTTCCCCCTCTACCCCTACGTGCGCGAGAGCCGTCGAATGATCGGGTCCCGCACGCTCACAGCGAGGCACCTGGTCAACGACCCGGGCGTGCCGCGCTCGAAGACCCTAGAGCCGAGCGCCATCGCCGTTGGCGGCTACGCCAACGATCTGCACAACTGCAGCAGCGACGCCACGCTCGAGAGCGCGCTCGAGACGCGGGCCGACGTGAGCTCCGGCCGCGTCTTCCAGATCCCGCTCGAGGCCTTCCTCCCCGAGACGCTCGACGGGTTTCTCCCCGCGGAGAAGAACTTCTCGCAGAGCCGGCTCGCAAACGGCGCCACGCGCCTGCAACCCACCACGATGGCCACGGGACAGGCGATGGGCGCTTTGGCCGCGCTCGCGGTCGCGCGAGGCATCGCGCCCCGCGCGGTGAAGCCCGTGCTGGTGCAGAACGCCCTCGTCAAGGCGGGCGCGCGGCTCTCCCTGTATCGCTTCGACGACATGCCGCCCGGGCACGCGCTCTGGCCCGCTGTCGAGCTCGTCTCGGCCCGCGGTGTAATGGTCGGCGGTAGTGACGGGCGCTTTCGCGTCGCCGACCCGTTGAGCCGCGCCGAGACGGCCATCGTGCTCGCCCGGCTCCTCGGCCTCGCAACGAGCACGCCCCCCGCCACGCCCTCGTTCCAGGATGTGCCAGCCGACCACTTCGCCTACGGCGCGATCGAGGCGATCAAGCGGGCCGGGCTTACCGGCGGTTGTTCGACGAGCCCGCCCCGGTATTGCCCCGACGAGCCTCTCACGCGGGCGATGCTCGCCAGCTTCCTCGCCCGAGGGCTCGCGCTCGATCTCGCGAAGGCGCCGACCACACCCTATTACACGGACGTGCCGCGCGATCACCTCGCCTTTGCCGCCGTGCAGGTCGTGACGCAGGCGGGCCTCCTCCCAGGTTGCGCGACGGCCCGGCACTTCTGTCCCGCGGAGGCCGTGTCGCGGGGCGCGATGGCCGAGGCAGCGCGGGCCGCGCTCCTTCACGGGCTTTGACCGCCCCGCACGCCCTCGTCATTCGGTCATTCCCCCGTCATTCCCCACCGTGGTTGCCGTCGGCCCCCGCACCGCGTCATTCCCCGCGTCATTCCCCACCGTGGTTGCCGTCGGCCCCCGCACCGCGTCATTCCCCACCGCGTCATTCCCCACCGTGCGTCATTCCGTCATTCCCCACCGTGGTTGCCGTCGGCCCCACCGCACCGTGGTTGCGGCTCCGTCGGCTCCGTCTCCGCGCAACTTCGCAGCCTCCTCGCGATGACAGAGCGGATCTTCTCGTAGCTCGGGGGTGGGCCTGTCCGAACGGCCTTGCCATCCACGAAGAGCGCATCGGAGAAGCCCCACTTCGCGATGGCGGCAGGCTCCGAGGTGTCAATCTCTCGGTAGACGACCCTGTCACCGAGTTCGGTGGCCGCGCGTCGGGCGCGTTCGACGGCGAGGTTCATCCCCGTGCACCAGCCGTTCACGAATGCGGTCACGTTGACCTTGCCGGGTACCGGGTCGGGGAGCTTCTTGCCCCTGGGGTGCCAGCGAGGTGGTTGAGCGTCATCCGTGAACGGTTTCCACACGAGGACCGCGATGCCTTGACGGTCCGCTTTGCGGTAGCCGTGCCGCTTGAACCAGGAGGCCTTCATCCATAACGGGAGCCAGAGGCCCCAGGCCGCCAGGCCCCTGGCCCCAAGGGTCCGCACGTCCGCCTCGGCTGCTTCGAGCAAGGCGCTTCCCATGCCATGGCCCTGGAAATTGCCGCGTCCCTGCTTGTGGCCGTGGACCCAGATGCATGGGATGAAGTAGAGCCCGGCGCCTTGAACGGTAGACTGCTCGATCGGGAGGTACTGGATCATCCCGCCAACGGCACCGTGCTCGTCGATCGCCAGCTTGGCCCGCAGCCCCTTGGCAAGGAAGCGCTCGACCCAGCGGGCCCGGCGGTCGCCGGCCTCGCGAACGTCGTCCGACCAGTCCTCGAGGCAGGCAGCGAAGAGCGCCCGGTGGTCGTCACCAAGGTCGATGATGTTCATGGCGCCCTCCTACAGCTGAGTTTCTCATACCTCCACGCAGGCCAAGTTTCCGTCAAACGGAGATCCAGACGTCGGCGGCATCCTGATGGGGCTCGCTACGGGGGCGGCCGTCGAGTTCGGCTTCCTCCCCGGCGTGCTCACGCTTGGCGCGGCCTCCGGCCATTCGGCGCTCGGCACGGCCGGGCTGCTCCTCACGGGGGTCCCGCGCGCCTGACCTGTCACTTGGTCCAGGTGATGGTCTTCTCCGGGACCGTGCCCCCCTGCTTGTGGAACTGCACCGAGACGCGCGGGCCATCCACGTCGACCGCGAGGAAGCCCGGGGTCTTCATCCAGTAGTCGTAGCGGCCGGGGTCGCAGACATCGGGTCCCGCGCCTGTCGCGCCGTTCACGAACTGATGGAAGGGGTGCGTGATCTTCGGGTCGCGTCGGCTGTCGAGGTAGGTATAGGTGTAGACGTGCTCGTGCCCGTGGAAGGTGGCGCTGACGAAGTTGTACTTGTTGAGCACCGCCACGAGCGCGTAGATGCCGCTCTTGCAGATGTTGGTCGTGCAGTCGCAGTGCCCCGCGACGCAGTAGATCGGGCCGTGGAACCAGAGGAAGGCGTGGGTCATGCCGCGCTTGGAGGCGGCCGCGAGGTCGGCATCCAGCCACGCGATCTGGTCGGATTTGATCGTATCCGCGTCACCGGTCGAGTCGAGCCCGACGAAGTGCGCGTTGGCGTAGTCGAAGGAGTACGCCCCATTCTCGCGCCCCGGCATGTGGGAGAAGCTCTTGGCGCCGATGGCCGCGGCGGACCGATCGAGCGGGTGGTTCTTGGCCATCCAGTTGAAGTACCCCGTCGCGGAGCCGGACGCGTCATGGTTGCCGCGCACGGTGAAGGTGATGTCGAAGATGCCGTTGCTCTTGTCGCCGTTGGCCGCGGTCCTCCACTTGTCCATCGCCGCGTCCGACCAGGTGCTGATCATGTCGCCGGCGTAAATCGTGAACTTGGGGTTGAGGGCGAGGGCCTGGTTGGAGAGCGCGGAGAGCGTCGAGGTGCCGGACTTAGTGTCGCCCCACGCGATGAAGCGGAAGCTGCCGCTCGCGGGCGCGCCGGCCTCCGGGAGTTGCGCACCGTCGCGGGGGGCACCGTCCCTCGACGGGGCGGGGCTGCCGTCGCGCGCTGCGACTCCGTCGCGTGGGAGCCCGCCGGGCCCGGGGCCTTGGCTCGCCGCATCATCGGGAGAGGCCGGGTCCCCGCCGGCGCCCCCGTCGCGCGAGGTGCTGGGAGCGCCATCCGTACACGCCACGGCGAGGAGCAAGGCAGCGAGGAGGCCGAGCGTGGCGACCTTCGTGCGCGCTCCCCCGAGGAGCCGCAGATTCGGCGGAGCGTGTACGGCGCGTCGGCGCACGCGCGCCCGGAGGCCGAGCGCGACGAGCGCGAGGGCGGCAGTGGCGCTCGCGAGCAACGTGATCGGCGGAAGCCGTCCGGGCCAAGTACTGGCGCGCCACCATCCCGGCCAGCCGAGGGCCGCGCAGTGCAGCACGCCGAGGAGGAGCAGGGCCGGGACCGCGAGTCGCACGCGGTGGGCGGCGAAGGCGACGGCCACGAGACCGGCAGCTCCGGCGAGGAGCGCGAGCTGGGGCCCGACGCGCAGCGTGCGACCCGCGGGAAAGGCCGCAAAGAGGGGGGCGAAAGAGGCCGTGGGCAGGAGGCAGAGCGTGATCACGGTGTGCACGCTGGCGAGCGTGAGGCCCGTGAGGCCGGCGGCGCGCCGACGCTCGGGATCTCGTGCGACGGCGGCGAGCCCGAAGAGCGCGAGGGACGTGAAGGCGAGAGCCTTGTTGGTGACGAAGAGCGGGAGTTCGCTCCACGGCACGCCTTTGATCACGATGTAGCGCACGACGGCGTAGGCGAGGCATAGGGGAAAGAGGACGAGCGTGGCGCGATGTCTGCGCAAGTAGCCTTGTCCGGTGCGCCCGGTGCGCGCAACCTGGGTGGGGGCGCGCAATAGACGGAGGTCGGGTCGTGGGGAGTGCTTCGGCACCTGGTTTCCTCGGAGACCGTTGGCCGCGACGCGGCGGATCCAAGGGAATAGCAACGGACGTGCCGCTGGTCGGGAGAGGACGGGCGGGCGGAAAGGCGCGAAAGTCCGAGACCGCGCGTCGAGCAGCGGTCGGTGGCACGAGCACGGGCTGCGCGCTCCGGGGCGAGGGCCCCCAGAGGGGCGCCTGATCGACGCGCCGAAGCTACGCTCGCTGCGGCGCGTGGGTGCTGCCCCTCCGAGGGGCTCGCCGGGTACCCGCACCGCGGGTACCCGCACCGTGGTTGCCTCCCGGTGCCGCCGGTGCCACCGGTGCCCGGGTGCCCGCACCGTGGTTGGCTCGGGTGCCCGCACCGTGGTTGGCTCTGCCCGGGTGCCCGGACCGTGGTTGGCTCTGCCGCCGGAGCCCGAACCGGCCCCAGTACCCGCACCGTGGTTGCCTCGGCGAGCGCTGAACCGACCCGGGTCTCTCGCGGAGCCCGAACCGTGGTCGCCGATCTCTCCTGCGTCGTCGCGGAGCCCGAGCCGTGGTTCCGCGCGGTTCCCGCGCCGGTGCCCCGGTGCCCGGACCGTGGTTCCCGTCTCGGATAGTGGTTCCCGTCTCGGCCTCCTCGCTCTCACCGGAGCCGGAGGGGGTCAGTATCACTGTCGCCCGGCAACAGGTCCGCAGCAGATGCGGCTCAAGTCTGCGCGAACGAGCACGAGGGAACGGGGAGCAGAGCCGCCGCTCAGGTCATTTCGACGACGCGCACGCCCGCGTGGAGATGAAGCGCATAGGTTCCCGCCGGAAAGAGGACCTCGCGAACCCCTGCGCGCCATTGCCGCCACGCCTCCCGGTACGCCCGCACGAACTCC